>CAYXVW010000125.1:0-7780 GCA_964468695.1 uncultured Balneolaceae bacterium
AATTTTCTTCTCCGGCTTCGGAGCGGGTTCTACATCCAAACGTTCTGTCAATGCATACCCATCGAGACCAAAGGCATAGTGCTGCTCCCAGGCTGTAATATCATAGGTAACTGAATCTGCCAGTTGGGGACGTGGTTCAAAAAAGATGCGGGCCAGCACCGACTTCGGCTGAAAGGCACTTACCAGGTAATCTTCTTCGGTAACCTCCACCTGTTCTGTTTCACCGGTCTGATAGTTATATCCCCGAGCTGATCTGCTGCCTGAAGCCTTGCCATAGGTTATTTTATGCCGATCCAGCAGCGTTAAAAGAGATTGTATTTTATCCGTACTATTATCTCCTTTTATAACGTACGTTTTGTATTCGCCTTCAGGTTCATTCCTGGAATTATTATAATAAGAGGAGAATTGCTCAACCAATTCCCCGGCATTTTCAGAAGCAGTTTCAATGGTAGCAAGTCCACTTACTTTGTGGTGGGTTAATCGATCATGAAGAGTCAGGGTATCTCCTTCTACCTTTTCAATAGCCAGTCCTGCCCGACTGTGTCCACCCTGTTCATAAGTCATGCCAATCGCCCCATTGAAAATTGGATAGGTATCTCCATAGCTGGGATAGAAAAGATCAAAGATTTCGCCCGTAAAATAGAGCCAGTCATTTTTATCAAAGTAGGAGGCATTGTTTGCACCTATTGTGTGCTGAAAATCTCGTTGCCAATCCGTTATGGCCCCATGAAAAGGTTCGGCTGCAGGTGCAAAATAATAGGGTGAGTCGTAGCTCTGTTCGTGGAAATCCACATGTATATGAGGCATCCATTGCTGATATTGCTTTAGCCGAAGCCGGCTTTCTTTCTGGGTCAGCCAGGCCCAATCCCTGTTTAAATCAAAATAATAGTGATTGGTACGTCCCCCGGGCCAAGGCTCGTGATGTTCCCGGGCATCCAACCCGGGGTTGGGCTCCTCACCAGCTGACTGCCTGTACCAATTTGTATAACGGGTGCGTCCATCGGGATTAAGCATCGGATCTATAATCACGACGGTATTCCGGAGCCATTTTTTTGTGTCTGGGTTATCAGACCGCAATAACTCATACAGTGTTTTCAGAGCTGCTTCGCTGCTGGATGGTTCATTTCCGTGCACATTATAACTCAACCAGACAATTGCCGTCTTATCTTCATCCGGCTCACCATTGACGAGTCCCACGCGCCGAAGGTTATTTTGCCTAATTTCTTCCAGCCGATCCATATTTTTCTCTGAGGATACATATACCAGTTTCAGCTTACGTCCTTCATAACTTTCACCATAGGTCTCTGCTTCGACCAAAGGAGATTCCTCAACCACGTGATCCACGTAATCCATTACCTTATGGTGTGGAGTCCACTGACTCCCCAACTCATATCCCAAAAATTGAGAAGGGGACTGTAACTGGGCCTTTGCTGTATTCTGGACGCCCACAAAAGCTGAAAGACATAACAATATTCCAATAAAACGAGTGGTCGGTAACGGTGAATCCATAACTATATTTTCAAGTTGGTAGTCCTAAAAGCGAATTAATTCAGCATTATTAATCAAATCGAACATAAAAGCAAGACAAAAAGGAGCAAGGGAAGTACTTTGTTATTCCAGTTCCAACAGTTTTTCTGCCACTTCATCAGAAACTTTAAAAGCTGTACCGTGACGTATACCCTCGGGCATTTCCAGCTTATCTGACCGTTCTTCCCATTCTTCCAGATCATCCGATACCAATACCCCAAAATTGCCCAGCCGATACTTGTCAAAATATACATGCCATCTTCCGTCAATATTCAAGATTGTAGGACCCTCAGCCCAATAATCCCCGGTAATCGGTTCGGTGGGCTCAGACCAGGGACCTTCAACTTCATCCGCAAATGCGAGACGGATATTTTTCTGAGGTGGGAAAGGCTCATTGGTTTCATCTTTCAAAAGCATAGCGTATTGTTCGCCGGTATGAAAAATTGCGCCGTCTATAACATTAAATCCCTTATCATAGAAAAGCTCGGTATCGCTAAAAGAGTTAAAATCTTTGGTTTTAGTATAGTATAAGCGGTGATTATATTGGTCTCCATCCTGTCCGTCGGTTTCCGAAAAACGTCCCGGTATGGTTGTAGCCCAAACAATAATGAACTCTTCCTGTGCATCGTCATAAAATAGCTCCGGGGCCCATGAATTCAACGCATCCGGTTCATGCTCCATAACAGGAATATACTGTTGCTCCGACCAGTTAATCAGATCTTCCGAATGGGCATATCCAATTCCCTTCTCGCCCCAGCTGACCGTCCACACCATATGAAAAGTCCCCTCAGGTCCCTGCACAACCGAAGGATCACGCATTAATTGATCCTCTCCTACCTTCGGCTCCAATAATGACTCACCATCGTTGATAGCCTTCCAATTCATTCCATCGGTACTATGGGCCAAATGCAATCCGTTCTCCCCGTTGCCAGTAAAATAGGAAAACAGGTAGTGATTCTCTGTTGAAGGGCTGCTGCATGAGATGCCTGTAATTATCCATGCCGTAAAGACCAATAGAACGATTGCAGGGAGCTTGTTTTGGAAAACCATAGGGAAATATTTCTCTTAAAAATTATTTGTCCCTATTATAGATTTATTCCTGCACTGCTGCAATAGATTTTTATATGCGTTTTCCCCTTTGAAAACTGATGAAAATAACCCCGTTTTTAATATTTTAAATCAGACAATAAAAAAAGGACAGATCCTTATGTTACAGGACCTGTCCTTCCAACCTTCTAATCTAATCTTAAATATATATCTGTCGACTATAGTTTAAACGAGAGCTGAAACAAAAAATTGCGTCCCGCCTGAGGATAATAATAATTAAAGAATTGTTCCTCGCCTCCGGCTATATATCCATAAGTGTAACCATTTGATGAATACTGCTCATCAAACAGATTGTTAACCATCAAATTAACGTCTATACCTTTGAATAGTGGAGCCGCTGTCCAGTTATATCCCAACCTCAAATCATTAACCAGGTACGGATCAATTGAACGACTCAGGCTTTGTGTATTATCCAAATATTGCCGTGAAACGTACTTCGTTGAAATTTCAGCCGAAAATTTATCTCTGCTGTATTGAAGTACTGAGTTTCCGATGAAACCGGGAGAAAAGGAGATATCCGTATTCTCGTAGCTCCTCGTTTTCTGGTTACCCGTATCGTAATTATCCAGATAATAGATATAATCCTGGATTTTATTTCGGCTTAAGGTGGCATTGGCGGACCATTCAAGTACCTCAAACAGCTGGATACCTGCCATTAGCTCTACACCGGCACGATAGCTGTCTGGTACATTTTGCCGGATATCAGCTCCCACATCGTTAAGTTCTCCCGTTAGAATAAGCTGATTTTTGTAATCCATATAATAGAGATTGGTTTCTATATGGAATCGCTCAAAAGAGCCTTTGTATCCGGCTTCCCAATCGTAAAGCGTTTCATGGGAAGGGCGGCTTTCAGGCGTAGAATCCACATATTCGTTCCGGGTGGGCTCTTTATTCCCTACACTCAGAGAAACAAATGCGCGATGATTGTCCTCAAAACGATAGGTAAGTCCTGCCTTGGGATTGAAAAAGGTAAGCCTGTCGCTCTGCTGAACATCCACGACTTCTTGTCCGCCTTCCGGCAATTCGCGCTGATCTTTACCAAGGAAGTCATACGTAATATGCCGGATTTGCGCATCCGCAAAGGCAGTCAGTTGGTCACTGAGGTTAAATTCTCCTTTCAAATAGGTATTAAAGTCGGTCTTGAAACCATTATTAAAATAATAGCGATTATTAATCATATTGCTGTCACCGGCAAATTGTGCCCAAATGACCTCCCCAAAATGATCGCCGTCGTATTCGTTATACCCACCACCCAGAATAAGCGACCATTTTTCGTTATACTCATAATCCATAGAAAATACGGCCCCGTAAAAGTGGTTATCAAGCCAGAGCTGCCGGATCAAATCACTCCAACTGATAGTGGTATCGGGTAACTCAATGGGCCTCATGCTGTATGTGGAAAGCGACTGATCAGCCTTATACTCTTCGTAGTACCCACGTCCGTATGTATAATGAAGAGATGCATTTGCATTCCAGTTGTCACCCAGCTGATATGAATAGTGCAGCTGATAGTGATCCTGCTGGTAATTGTCCGTCTGATTGTCATAAGGCTCTCCCGGCTTTTCTGTGCCGGCGGGATTATACGTGCGATCTCCATCCTCAAGACGACCTTCAGGTACGCCATACCACGCCTGATAGGTTTTCTCCTTTCCCGAGAATACATCCGCTCGCAATAAGCTACGATCCCCGTGCCGGGCTGCTGACAAATAGAATGATTTCAAATCCGATGCCGCCCGGTCAATATATCCGTCCGATTCAATTTTAGATAGGCGCCCCTGTACCTGCCAGCCATTTTCCATAAGTCCGGAACCGAACATGACATTAGCCTTCCGGGTATTAAAAGATCCGACAGAAGAATTGACCTCCCCATAAGGATCGGGACGCATCTGAGTGGTCTGTATATCCATGGTAGCTCCAAAGGCTGCCGCTCCATTGGTAGATGTTCCCACTCCCCGCTGGACCTGAATATTCTCAACGGATGAAGCCAGATCAGGCATATTGACCCACCAAACGCCGTGCGATTCAGCGTCATTGACCGGGATTCCATTGATTGTAACGTTAATACGCCGCTGATCAACGCCCCGAATACGCAAGCCCGTATATCCGATACCGGCCCCGGCATCCGAAGTGGTTGTTACTGAAGTCATCCCACTGAGCATATATGGCATATCCTGCCCCAGGTTAGAAGACTCAATTTCAGTACGCTCCAGGTTTTCATAAGCCATTGGAGAAGCCTCATCCACTCTTAAAGCCTGTACAAAAACCTGATTACTCATAATCGTTTCAGGTGTCATCAGGATATCGAGCGGCATATCCCGTTCTGCGGTATCTATTGTCTTGTCTTTGTAGCCTACATAGGTAATGGTAATTTTTGTGGATTCCTCTTCCGATAATACCAGAGAGAAGGTCCCGTCCGTTTCAGTTGAAACACCATTTGAGGTATTAACCTGGAGGAGATTAGCTCCTACCAGCGGTTCTCCGGTATGGGCATCGGTTACGGTTCCGGTAATGGTTTGTTGAGCTGCGACTGATGTACTTATCGCAGCGAATAGGCACAGAAAAGCTGCGCGTAATAATTGTTTGGAAAACATAAGTTCCTCCGTCTTATAGGTTTATAAGAGCGGGAGATGAACTTGCAAGAAATGCTGATCTGAAGGTGGCGATAGCGCCACCGGGTTTCCCTACGCCGGTGTTATCCGGGTCAGGTTCTCAGGGTATGATCTCAGCCTGCTTTTGCAAGCACCCCCAACCATGGGTTGTGTTTTAATTTGCTCTAAAGATAACGGCTAATAAAATGATCTTCAAAAGAAATGATTCCTGTTTTTTACTACCGGATATCTCCTATCCCAGCCATCCCTCCCGATCGAGACTTCGATACTGAATAGCCTCTGCTATATGATTCGATCGAATATTTTCAGATTGTTCAAGGTCGGCGATGGTTCTGGATACTTTTAGGATACGATCATAGGCCCGGGCGGAAAGACCCAGGGCTGTCATCGCTTTTTTAAGCATCTGCTTTCCGGCCGTATCGAGCGCACAAATTTTACGCGACATCTTGGTATTCATCTGGGCATTGCAATAAATCCCTTCTATTCCCATAAATCTCCGGGTTTGTACTTCCCGCGCCTCAATCACACGTTTCCGAATAGCGGCAGAGGGTTCGCCCTTGGCTTTAGATGACAACTCTTCATAACTCACTTTTTGAACTTCGATATGCAGATCTATTCGGTCAAGCAGCGGACCACTGATTTTACTCAGGTACCTCTGCATCTGTGTGGGAGTTGAACCGGAAGGATCGGTGGGATCATACCAGTCACCCGTAGGTGAAGGATTCATTGAAGCCACCAACATAATACGACTGGGATAACTGACACTCATTCGCGCTCTTGAGATACTTACCGACCCATCTTCCAGCGGCTGACGCATCACTTCCAGTGCACTTCGCTTGAATTCCGGCAGCTCATCCAAAAACAGCACTCCATTATGAGCCATGGATATTTCTCCGGGCATTGGTATGCTCCCGCCGCCCACAAGGGCGACATCCGATACTGTATGATGCGGAGAACGGAATGGACGTGCAGTAACCAGGGCCTCCCCTCCTGGCAATAGGCCGGCCACGGAATGAATTTTTGTAGTTTCCAGGGCCTCATCGAGCGTTAAGGGTGGCAGGATGGCGGGCAAGCGCCGTGCCATCATGGTCTTGCCCGATCCCGGCGGACCAACCATAATGACATTATGCCCCCCAGCGGCCGATACTTCCAATGCCCGCTTAACATTTTCCTGGCCCCTTACATCGCTGAAGTCCAAGATTTCCTGCTCTCCATTTCGGCTGAACATCGCCTTAACATCAACATCCAGCGGGTGGTGACTCCCCTCGCCTCTCAACCACTCCATTACATCCGACAGGTACTCAAATGCATGAACATTAATCCCATCTACTACAGCTGCTTCAGGGCCGTTTTCGGAAGGAACCACCATGTGTTTGAGCCCTTTTTTTCGGGCCTGTACCGCCATGGGGAGTACGCCCTTAATGGGACGCAGCTTGCCATCCAGTGCCAGCTCTCCCAAAACCAATGTTTGCTCAAGACGGTCTGTCTCAATTTGTCCTGACACATGCAGCAGGGTTAAGGCGATAGGTAAATCAAAAGCACTGCCTTCCTTGGGCAGGTCGGCCGGGGCCAGGTTCACCGTTATCCGTCCCCCGGGAAAACTCGCACCCGAATTTTTTAGTGCGGCCTCAATGCGGTCACTTGACTCGCTTACTGCCCGATCCGGCAACCCCACCAGGAAATATTTGGGCATCCCTCCCGTTCGATTCACTTCTACTTCAATTAACCTGGCATCTACCCCAATAGTTGAGGCACAATATACTCTAGATAGCATAGGATCTCCTCCAATGATTTTTTTTGGCAACCAATCTTTAGTAGTGTTTTATTACCAGGAATAAAAATGGATCCCAGTCAAACGCTCAGACCGATTAGCACGTTTTATGAATCTTTACCGATATGTTTTCGTATTAAGTAAGTCCTCTAAGGAGGTTATTCCTTACAAAAAATTTTAAAAAGGCACTATTTTTATGAAAGATTCAAGCTCTAGAAAAACTATAAACGAGGAAATACAGGGAACGGTATCCGAGATTATCGCCCAGGTAAAGCGCCTGATCAGGGAAGGTAATGCCCGTCGCGTGCTCATCAAGGATAAGAATGGGAAAGTACTGTTTCAGTCACAATTAACGGTTGGGGTGGCTGGCAGTGCCTTAATCACTATCATTGCACCTATTGTTTCGGCCATCAGTCTGTTTGCCCTGTTGATGAATGATATAAAGATTATTGTAGAACGGTATCCCGAAGATGAAACCGAATCAACGGATGAATACGAAGTGGAAGCCGAATATATTGAAATTCAGGATGAAGAAGAGGAAGGGGAAGACGAAACAGAAACTTCCGAAATGAAAGAGGGTTCAACTGAAGAAAGAACAGATAAGACGGTAGGTAAAAGTAACAGTGACCAGTAAACAGTAAACAACATTTTGTGCTGTTATCTGGTAACTGATCACTGTTCACTGAAATCACTTCCAGTGTTGCTCGGCTACGGCTTCCTCGCTTACCTCTGCTTCGGCCAGATACCGTTCGGCATCCAGCGCAGC
>CAYXVW010000126.1:0-7746 GCA_964468695.1 uncultured Balneolaceae bacterium
ATATGGGACAGGCTGCATTGCTGAAAGCCTGGAATGGATCATTTGTAAATACTAATGAAATGTGGATTGACAGGGGAGAACCCCAGGTTGCAAGTCCTGCAGGACCTGCATTTTCTTTCGATGGTAAACCGGTTGTAGCGCACTTGAATAGCATTACTGCTGTCTGGCCCGATTCACTTTCATGGGATCAGCTGAAGGTGGAAGGATATACGATCGCAGATGATGGAAGTCCCATATTTGAATACAATTTGGCTGGGGTACAAATCACAGATCATCAGGATGGGGATGCTAAAAATCGCCGTTTGATACGCACCGTTAATTTTGATGCACAGGAAACCCAAAACGATTTTTGGATGCATTTGGCTTCCGGAGAGGAGATCATTCAGAACGAAGCAGGAATGTATGTCATCGATGACCGAACCTTTTATCTCGACGTTATGGATGCCGGGGGACTGGAGCCTCAGGTAGTGGAAACAGAAGGAGGATACGATCTGCGGATCCCGGTGTTGAATGAATCTCCGACCGCAACCATTGAATATGCGATTATCTGGTAAGCCGTAAGGATTCCTAAAGAAATTAGAATGCAATTGGATAAAATGTTAAAATTTTTGGAAGCAAGTATGAAAGGAGTAAGCAGCAGAATCACTCTATGTAAAGCAGCTATTCTGATATTTGTTATAATGCTGCATCCTCTAATGGGGGTCGGACAATCTTCAGTTCCAACCGAGTCGGACTACTATGAAATAGTGGATCTGCCCATTCCGGATGATATTGTATTGGAAGTGGGAGGTATGGACGTAATGCCGGATGGAAGCCTGGCGGTATGCACAAGACGGGGAGAGGTCTGGATTATAGATAACCCTTCTCAGGAAGGTGGGAATCCGCCGGAATACAGTCTCTTTGCCGAGGGATTACATGAACCATTGGGACTAACCTATAGAGATGGGGCTATCTATGTAGCCCAACGCACCGAAATTACCCGGCTCACGGATACAGATGAGGACGGGCGTACTGATGAATATAAAACATTATATATCCGTCCGGTCTCGGGGAATTATCACGAGTATTTTTACGGCCCCATTTTTACTCCTTCAGGTGATATGCTGGTCACGGTTAACTTGGCCTGGATAGGGGAGGGTGCCAGCTTATCCAAATGGGATGGCTGGTTGCTCCAGATTTCTCCGGAAGGAGACGTCGAGCCGCTGGTTAGTGGATTGCGGTCGCCGGCGGCCTTTAACTATAATGCGGAGGGCGATCTCTTTTATGCCGAAAACCAAGGTGGATGGGTCGGTTCAGGAAATATAACCCATCTTGAAAAAGGCGACTTCGCAGGAAATCCCGAGGGACTACGCTGGTCCGATGAGCCCGGTTCTCCCATTTCATTAAAGCCGGAAGATATTCCCGATAGCGGTAAACCTTATTACGAAGTGGCCAAAGATATTCCTGAATTGAAAGTGCCCTCTGTATGGTTTCCTCACGGAGTGATGGGGATTTCTACCTCTGATATTCTTCCGGATACTACTGGTGGAGCATTTGGTCCTTTTGAGGGTCAGCTTTTTGTGGGTGATCAGGGGCAAAGCATCGTTATGCGTGTTTTCCAGGAAAAGATTAATGGGGAATATCAGGGAGTAGCATTTCCCTTTAAAGAAGGATTTGAGTCAGGTGTATTTCGTATGGACTGGGGCAGTGATAATTCTATGTTTGTGGGCATGACCAGCAGGGGATGGGGTTCCACCGGCGAAGAACAATATGGCCTGCAGCAACTGGTTTGGAATGGCGAAGTGCCTTTTGAAATTAAGGAAGTACATGCTAAACCAGACGGGTTTGAACTTTTCTTTACAAAACCTGCAGATAAGGCCTCGGCTTCAGACCCGGGTTCATACCAGGTTACCGGTTTTACCTATCACTATCACTCTACTTATGGTAGTGACATTATAAACCAAGAATCCTCGCCGGTAAGGTACGTAGAGGTAGCTGAGGATGGGCTATCGGCGCGTTTGGTCGTTGATAATCTGCGAAAGGGATATATACATGAAATTAATGCAACGGGAGTTATGGAGGCTGAAAACGGCTATCCATTGTTGCATCCGGTGGGATACTACACGCTCAATAACATACCGGAAGGGGAATCTTTAGCAGTGGATGAGGAAGCCCGGGAAAGTACTGAGCAGGAGCCTCAGGAATCCGCTGATAATCCTTTTGCCGGAGAAGAACACAAGCACCAAACTGAGATGCCCGAATCCTGGGAGGAGGGGCCTGATAAAGTTATTACTATTGAGGCCACGAGCGGTATGGAATTTGATGTTACTGATTTCGAAGTAAAAGCCGGGAGCAAAGTACAAGTTAGATTGAATAATCCTACCGATCTGTTGCATAATCTCCTGTTTGTCAAGCCAGGCTCTCTTGAAACGGTGGCCAAAAAAGCACTTAATATGGGACTTGACGGGCCCAACAGGGGATATGTGCCCAAGTCCGATAATGTTCTGTTCTTTACGAGCCTGCTGGAAGTCGGAGAATCGGAATCAATCTATTTTGTGGCTCCTGAAGAGCCCGATGAATATCCCTATGTGTGTACGTTCCCGGGACACTGGCAGACAATGCAGGGAGTAATGACGGTAACTGAATAGTGATAATGGTATATCTGTAAATCAGGTAACGTCAAACAGTTTGGCAATAAGCAGTGATATGGGAAGCAACAAGGCTGTTATGATGCCCATAGTCCAGCCGGCAAACCCGGCGGCCAACGCACTATTCAATAGAATAAGAGATAAAACGCCTCGTTTTACTGCCTTTTTAATCAGCGCTGGTTCTGGCGTTAAAGCTGCCTTTAAGAAAGGAGGTATAACCAGGCCTCCAAAGACAATAACAAAGGGAAGGGCTATTAAGGTATTGTAGGAAGACTGGAGTCCAATCAACAATAACGCTCCGGTGACCAACAATACAAGGCCAAGACCAATATAACCAGATGTTTGGTCACCCCCATGCACTTCGCCCTGACTTATAAGAGTAATAGCTCCAATATAAGCTATTGGAAGAAGAGCAAGGAACCAAAGATCTGCCAAAAGAAAAGGAAAAACTGCAACGCCTAACAAGAGATTTCCCCCCCGGCATATCCCCATAAAGAGTGGTCCCCATATAGAAGAGTGTTTGGCCCAATAATCGTATGCGAGGGCAAAACATGCGATTCCGAAAGCCAAAAGTGCCGCTGTATAGTTAACAATAAAAGCGGCTGTAATCCCTGTAATGAGAAGTAAAGATCCCAAAAGAATAGCTACTGATTTAGTAACCCTTCCGCTGGGAATAGCACGTTCCGGCCGTTCTTCGGCATCCAGTTCGGCATCAAAAACATCATTAAAAACGACGCCTCCCCCATATAATCCGAAGGTTGAAAGTAAGAGCCAGCCCAGTCCTGACGGAATAACACTGATTGAATCCAATTGGAGTACAATAATGCCACCAGCAGCAGCAAATCCAGCGATGATATCCGCAAAGGCAGTAATAATGTTAGCGGGACGTATCAGCTCTAGTAAGGCGCGAATACGATCAGCAAGAGAATAATCAGTGCTCAAAGAATATCAATTTAATGATTAAAAGTGACAGCTGTCATTATTCGATAATTATATCATCCTCAGAAGGCTCTTCTTTTTCAATAAATGGTTCCCGTCCACCACGCAACACTGAACTACCACCATAGGTTTGGCTTTGATCAATTTTGGGGCGGTCCAGCCAGTCTTCTTCCTTCATAGCTCCACTCTGTTTGTAGGCATCCAGCGCATTTTGGTAGCATACTTTTTTGACGTCCTCTTTTGAAATACCGCGCTGAAGCATAAGTTGTGCGGTTTTCGGAACACCCAGGGGATCGCTGCGACCCCAGTCGGCGGCGCTGTCTATAAAGATGCGTTCCGTACCGTACTGTTTGACGATATCAACCATTCGTTCATTTCCCATTTTAGTTCCCGGATAAATGGTAAAGGCAGTCCAGTAGCCTCGATCCAGTACATCTTCAACGGTTTCCTCGTTATTGTGATCAACAATCACTTTTGAGGGATCAAGTCCGTGCTCTTCACATAAATCCATACTGCGGATGGTACCCTGCTTTTTATTTCTGTGGGGGGTATGGATGAGCACGAGCATATCCATCTTCTTAGCCAGCTCCAGCTGCTGATGAAAATATTTTTCTTCCAGATCGGTCATATCATCATAACCGATTTCTCCGATAGCAACAACGCCTTCTTTGCTGGCATAGCGGGGCAGCAGATCCATCGTTTTTTCAGCAAGCTCCTCATTATTGGCTTCCTTGGCATTTAATCCGATGGTACAGTAATGTACAATACCGAATTGTTCGGCGCGGAAGCGCTCCCATCCTACAATAGTACTAAAGTAGTCGAGCATGGATCCGGCATTGGTTCGGGGCTGGCCAAGCCAAAAAGCCGG
The DNA here is from genome assembly GCA_964468695.1 of uncultured Balneolaceae bacterium. Classification (GTDB taxonomy): domain Bacteria; phylum Bacteroidota; class Rhodothermia; order Balneolales; family Balneolaceae; genus Fodinibius. Next base: position 4,435 of record CAYXVW010000126.1, read on the forward strand.
CTCGATAACAGCAACAACCCCGGCCTGTCGCATAGCTTCGTAGTCATCCGTGGTTCTGGAGATCATGTGAATATGCGGATCAATAAACATCATATTTTCATCAGCCATAGTAGTAGATATATTTTGTGATAATTTCGTTTCTATAAATAATTTTTTGTTAGCAGAGGTTATTAAGAATTCTTTTCAAATTGTTTTCCGATATAGTCCCAATCAATATTGTTTTGGCGCATTTGATCCAGCTGTGATGCATGTTGTTCAACTAATTGTTTGGCACTTGCAGCCGGACTCGCCGAAAGCGCTAAGAGGGCGGCCTGCTGATGTAGTTCACTGGAATTTTGTAAGACTTTTTTTAGATCGTTTTCTACGATCTCCTCATCGGCAAACGGCCCTACTGAGCGCCATAATTCGGGGGAGACGTCTCGATCAGCCGCCCATCGCTCGTGGGCATAATCCACGAGCATATCTGCCAGCTTTTTATTTGCGCGTTCATCAATATTCTGTATAGGGTAGAGGGGAGTTTCCACGAAAAGAGCTTTCAAAACCATTTGGTTCCAAGCGTCGTCATCCAGGTAATCCGCAGGGTAGGGATTAAGGTGTGCTACCGCATTAAAAATAGAAGTTATATTGGTGCGCAGGCCTTCTGCCGCCCGATCGGTAAGATCCTCTGGATGTGGCAGTAGCGGAAGACTTTGGTAGAGCGCAATACCTTCGCCTATATCACTGGAGATAAATGTTTTCTCAAGTTTTTCAAAAAAAACGTCCTTTTTTTCTTCAGCAATTGAGAGAGTTAATAAGGTTCTCCCAAGATCATCAATGCTCCAGTGAGAGGGAGACCAGCCGGTTCGCAATTTATCCGCTTTTGCCTTTTCTTCGGGACTTAAGGAAAGCTCTCCTTTACCTGTATGACGGGGAACGGCGCTAAAAGAGGAGTAGAAAACCCAGTCTTCGGCTCCGTCGATCAATTTGTCACTGGTGGATTTAATCCACTCCATAGCCTCCCCATCCAGGCGATTTTGAAGCCATGAGAGTATTGTCTTTCGAACCGCTTGAATATTCGCTTGCGTATCTGGCATAATCTTTCTTATAGTCTTTGGTTTGGTGTTTGAAAGCTTTGAACACCTGTGTTGTTAAGAAAAGAATTCAATCCGTAAAGCGTTGTAAAAAAATGAATTTAGACCAAAAAAGCATTGTTTATTGTACTATTACAAATATAATCTTGATCTTCCCGCATCTAAAGAAATAAATGTTCAGTTAGACAGTGTTAAAGAAGGTAACTATGAAGAAAATAAAACAAAAGGTACCGGTCTCGTTTTCCTACGATGTGATCTTCACCGAAGGACTTTTTGATACCGGCAATGAACTATTTGCAGAGCTAATAGCTTCTGCATCACCTGAAGTCGCTCGGAAAGTACTGTTTGTACTGGATGAGGGAATGTACCGGCATCATCCGCAGCTTTTTGAAAATATTATAGAATATGCCCGCCATTTTAAGGATACTTTTACACTTATAGAAGAACCCATTGTTATTCCCGGCGGGGAAGCCGCAAAAAATGATCCTTCCCATGTAGATGAGGTGCACCAGGCAATTAACGCAGCGGGACTTGATCGTCATTCGTATGTAGCGGTTATTGGGGGTGGGGCAGTAATAGATACTGCAGGTTTTGCAGCGGCTACCGCACACCGCGGAATTCGTGCCATTCGGATCCCGACTACCGTCCTCGCACAAAATGATGCAGCTGTGGGTGTTAAGAACGGTATTAATGCTTTTGGGAAAAAGAATTTCCTGGGCACCTTTTTGCCGCCATTTGCAGTTATCAATGATTCGCAATTTTTATCCACGCTTGATCAGCGGGACTGGAGGTCGGGTATATCGGAAGCGGTTAAGGTAGCCCTGCTAAAAGATGCAGATTTCTTCTCCTTTATTGAGAAACATGCGGAGGCATTGGACCAGCGGGATGCGGAAGCAATGGATGAGCTTATTTATCGTTGCGCAGAATTTCATCTCGATCATATCGCAAATTCCGGAGATCCCTTTGAAATGGGATCATCACGCCCGCTGGATTTTGGACATTGGTCCGCCCATAAGCTTGAGCAGCTCACCGATTATGAACTCCGGCATGGCGAAGCAGTAGCAATTGGTATTTGTCTGGATGTAACCTATTCCTACCTGGATGGATTGATCACTGAAAATGAATGGCAGCGAATACTGGAAGCCTTTAAATCCTGTGGTTTTAAACTATGGGTGCCGGAGCTTCAGAAAAATGCGGAGTATTCTGAAAGTGAAGAATCTATTTTCAGCGGACTGGAAGAGTTCCGTGAACATCTTGGAGGCCAGCTTACCATCATGCTCCTCGATGCAATCGGTCAAGGTAAAGAGGTCCATGAGGTAAATTACGAGTTATACCGGGAGGCGATTGAGAAGCTAAAATCCTATGAACAGCAATTGGAGACACAGAGAGCATAACCCTATTATGATATCAAAAATCCAGGCTGAATTATGAAGGTTGGCACGAATTCCGAATTTCATCTGACATATTGCAGTAATATTCATCCCGGCGAAAGTTGGAAGGAAGTTTTTACCCAGCTTAAAGCTAATATTCCTTTACTAAAGGAGCGATTAGCCGATGATAAAGCCTTTGGGATAGGGCTGCGCCTTTCTGCGGTAGCTGCGCTAGAACTTCGTGAAGATGAGAAACTGGATGAATTTAAGGAGTGGCTTAAACAGCATGATTGCTATGTTTTTACCATGAACGGTTTCCCCTATGGCAGCTTTCACGGGGAAGTGGTAAAGGATAAAGTCTATCAACCCGACTGGCGTACACAGGAACGGTTAGATTATACGCTTAATTTAATTGAGATATTGGCTGAGTTAAGTCCTGAAGACATGGATGGAGGAATCTCAACTTCCCCCATCTCTTATAAGCCCTGGCTTGAGCATCAGTCGGAAAGGGATGAGGCATTCAGGGAATCCAGTAAAAGATTAGCCGAATGCGCCCGGAGGATGGCGCATATTCAGGAGCAGGATGGTAAAGAGCTGCATATCGATATAGAACCCGAACCGGACTGTTTGATCGAAAATACTGCGGAAACAGTAGATTTTTTTACGAATTGGCTATTCCCTGAAGGTGCAAAATATTTGTCTGATCAATATAATATTTCAGAAACAGATGGGAAACGCATACTCAGGCAGCACATCCGGGTATGTTACGATACTTGCCATTTTGCGGTAGAATATGAAAATCCCCGGGAAACTGTAAATACTTGTGATGAAGCGGGAAGTCGTATTGGGAAAGGTCAGATTAGTGCAGCATT
>CAYXVW010000127.1:0-7728 GCA_964468695.1 uncultured Balneolaceae bacterium
CTGCAGGAACTATTAAAAACGGCCTATGACGAGTTACCAGCTGTAGAAGAGGAGATGCAGTCAGAGTTTCCGTATGAAAGGCTGAATATTATTGTGTTGGAAGATCATAACTGGGAGACCCGCTCGTGGGGAGCTTCGACGATATTTTTATACAAAAATGCAGGAAATATAAAACAGCAGCTGTTGCGTGGTATTATTGGCCAGTGGATAGGATCCAGGCAGCGGGCAGCACAATGGAAGGATGGAGATATTATTACTTTGTATCAGACGATTGCCCAACAATCTGTAAGTGATTCTCTTTCAGTATTTGAAGTTAAGGATCGTCCTGATAAAGGAGGACAAAGCCTTTACGATGTATACAGTCCCGAACGTTGGAATGGCTGGCAGGACCAATGGAAGCGCTGGCAGGGCGGTTCATGGGGAGCGGTTATCTCGGATGGTCATCCCGATTTATTGAACCAAATGCTGCCGGTAGTAAGCTGGAGAGATTTTGCCAACCACTGGTATCAACAGAGTGGACAGCCAATGTTTAGCCCACCGAATTTAGTGGCAAATAAGGACAGCTCCACAGATGGTAATAATGCGTCTGCGGCCGATACGGTAGTCTATAAGGTGAATTATCAAACTGGGGGCGGAGGTCAGGATTTAAGGCTGACCTTTGAGGCGGAAGGAAGACAAATATTTGATGAAATTGTAACGCTGCAAGCTCACCGCGTGTACGAGAGCGGCAGTGAGAGCGATGAAGTAAGTTTTACAGGAGCACGAGATTCTGTAGATATTTCCATCTCGGCCGATATGCGGACTTTACGTTTGGAGGTGCCGGATGGAATTCCCTTAAAGCTCAGGGAGCACAAACCCGTTTCTTTCCTGCTTTATGAACTGAGAAATTCCGAGACCTTAGAGCAGCGGGTAAAAGCGGCACGGAATCTGGGTACTCATACTGAAAATCCTGACCTCCAGTTGGCCATTACGGATAAGCTGGAAAGCGGGGTTGATCCCAGAGTACATGCGGCCCTGCTGACTTCGCTGGCTGAAATCACTCAGGGAGCTGCCGGAACAGAGCAAATGTTTCTCAATGCATTGGATCATGAGAATCCTGTAATCCAGAAAGCCGCACTTGGAGCTTTGAAGCATTACCCGGATAATGCTGAGATTCTAAAAGCGGTAAGGAGCATGACTGCCAACACTGATGAGCCTTCTTTGTTTCAGCAGGGCGTTGCCGTGATGTCCGATATTGCGGGAGAAGAGGATATGCAGGCATTCTTTACGGAGATTGTTCAGCAGGATACCGTAGGTCATCGCTCGCTTGCAGCAATAAATCAGCTTTTGGAAATGGGACAAACCGATCTTCTTTCGGAAACGGATCGGTTTTTGGAAGATACGTATCAGTATGGTGTTCGGGCAGAGGCATTCGAGATCTTAATCGAGCATGATGATAGCTCACAGAACTGGTTAACCCGGGGTAAGGAATTTGTACATGAATCCCCCGATCCCCGCATTCGATATTTAGCTGTACGGGGACTCCTGGAGCATCAAAGTCCGGATATCCGGTCGTTTCTGGAAGAGTATCAGCCCGACGAATATGACGCCCGGGTGTATAATCTTATTCAAAGAGGGATAGAATAATATCTGATTATGGTGGATAGAACTATTGTTTGATCCATTTCATCAGCTCTTTAAAACTAGCGCTGTTGCCGTAGCTGAGGATGCCCACGCTGTATATCTTGGCACTTATCCACATCGTTCCGGCGAAAGTAACAACCATTAGTAGAATGGATAGAGAAACTTGCCAAAAAGGGACGTCCGTGATGGCAATGCGGGTGATCATTACAATGGGCGTGCAGAAAGGAATCAGTGATCCCACAATGGAAAGAGTTCCATCGGGATTCTCCATCGCCTGAAACATAATAAAATAGGCGATCATCACGGGAATCATGATCGGAAACATAAATTGTTGCGTATCGGTTTCTGAGTCTACTGCAGATCCTACAGCTGCAAAAAGGGAGCTGTATAAAAGATATCCCAGGATAAAAAAGATGACAAAATAGATAATTAGGGATGCTTCAATTTCCGGGATAGCAAACATAGAAGGATCTACGGGAGCCGCCTCGGTTGCAGATGCAGGCGACATGATATCGGGATCCATTAGCATGCCGGCTACCGGTCCGGCCATTGCTCCAATACCTAAGAGGGCTGCAATCCAGATACTCAATTGTGTTAGAGCCAAGGCACCAACGCCCCCCATTTTGCCCAGGAGTAATTCGATGGGCTTGACGGAGGAGGTAATAACTTCAATAATGCGGTTGGTCTTTTCCTCTATAACGCTTCGGGTAAGCATTCCACCGTATCCCAGAACCGATCCAAAGATGATAAATCCCATGGCTACACCTACAATTGTCAAAAAGCGGGTATCATCATCTTTGGCTTCTCCCTCTTCGGTTAGTTTACTGGTTGTCAGAGTAATTTCAGTCTGAAAAACTTGTTGCACATCCTCCGAAACATTAGCCCTGCTGATGCGTTCATCACGGATTACCTGTCGCAGATCAGCACGAATACTGGACTGCAGGCTCATACCACCAGCTCCACTGGAAACATACTCAGGACTTTCTTCGAGATTAATATGTTCTTCCCTAAGAATGATATAGCCGTCTATTTCTTCATCCAGAGTCAGTGATTGGAGGGAATCTTCGGGGAGGGACGAAAAGTCTTGATATCGCCTTTCATTTAACTTCTCCAGACGGGGATAAATAACTTCTGTCTGGTCAACAATACCGATGGTATGCTCTGATTCAGACTCCCAAACAGCCATCCCTACTACAAACCCGATAAAGGCGATCATACCGAGCGGGATGAGAATTGTTGCAACGATAAAGCCCTTAGACCGAAGCCGGGTTAAGTATTCACGCTTTAGAACTAATAAAATTTGATGAATATTCATTGGATTGGTTAAGCTAGTTCATTGGGGTTGATGTTATCTTCTCCTACGGTAGAGATAAAGATTTCGGTAAGGGAAGGCTCAATACGCTCAAACCTATATATTTCGGCGTGCTCTATAGCCTTTTGTAATATGTGCTGCATGTTCTGTCCGTCAAGTACCCGAATTTCAGCAAAATTGGTAGAACGATTATTGATGCGTACATTTTGAAGCTCATCTAAAAAGCTGTGATCTCCCTCAAATTCGATATTTATCGTATTTTTACCGAAAGACTGTTTGATCTGCCGCAGATTCCCTTTAAGTACCGCTTTCCCTTTGTTGAACAGGCAAATATCGTCGCACATCTGTTCGACCTGCTCCATGCGATGGGTAGAAAAAAGCACCGTCTTGCCGTGCTCCCGAAGCTCAATTACAATCTCTTTCAGCATTTCACTGTTAATGGGGTCAAGTCCACTAAATGGTTCATCAAAAATATAGATATCGGGATCGTGTGCAATGGTGGCAATAAACTGCACTTTCTGGGACATACCCTTGGAAAGTTCACCTACTTTCTTGTCGTACCAGTCCGATGCATCAAAACGATCCAGCCAGTGTCGGGTTACTTTCTTCGCCTCTTCCAGCGATAATCCTTTTAAGCGAGCCAGATAAATGAGTTGCTCACCAACCTTCATCTTCTTATAGAGTCCCCGTTCTTCAGGCATATAGCCGATCATTTTTTGGGTTTGGGGGCTCACATCTACACCATTAATGGTAATGCTTCCACTATCCGGAATGATAATATGGTTGATCATTCGAATGGCGGTTGTTTTACCGGCGCCATTGGGTCCTAATAAACCGAATATACGTCCCTTCCTGACTTCAAAATCTACATTTTGTACAGCCTGTGTTTCCCCAAATGATTTGGAGATATTGTTAACCTCTATGACTGGCATATTGTTTTTTAGGTTTTGGAAAAATTAGTGCGAATATCTTCATAAAGAAAGATATTGATTGAAGCGTAAACTTTTGATTACTTGCAGTTAACTTGTATTTCGTAATTTTTGGCGTCGGCGTAATAGCATACGGCCAATGTAAAAAGGAGTTTCATCGTATGAAAATAATTCATGTTAGTGCAGAATGTTATCCTGTTGCTAAAGTAGGAGGACTTGCTGATGTAGTGGGGTCCTTGCCTAAGTATTTAAAGGCCGATGAAGTGGATGCTTCTGTTATTATGCCCAAATATGGGAATGAGTGGGTGGCAAATCATCACTTTAAAAATGAATTTAAAGCTCAGGCACCTTTTGGAGACCATCCATTTGATTTCTCTATCCAGCGGGAGAAAAAAGACAGTCTCGGTTTCCCACTTTATGTTGCTGATATCCCTCACCGATTTGAACGGGCGGGAATCTATGTTGACCAAGAGAGTGGAGTCCCCTACAGTGATGAATTCGAGCGATTTCTTAGCTTTCAAATTGGGGTACTCGACTGGATTAACCAGATGGATAAAAAACCGGATGTCATTCATTGCCATGACCATCATTCTGCGCTGATTCCCTTTATGATATCCCAGAGCTATCGATATGGAGATTTAAAGCATATTCCAACGGTATTAACGGTCCACAACGGGGAATATCAAGGGATTTTTAGCCATGAGAAACAGTATCTTATTCCCGATTTTGATCCGAAAAACGGGGGATTGTTAGACTGGGACGGCAAGTTTAATTGTTTGGCAGCGGGCCTTAAAACCTGCTGGCGGATAACGACCGTTTCACCTTCTTACATGAAAGAATTGAGTTATAATAGTCATGGTTTGGAGCAATTGTTTCGTAGCGAACAGCAAAAATCCCGAGGTATTATCAACGGGATAGATACAGAAGTATGGGACCCCGACACTGATCCGATGATTGCCTATCATTATAATAAAAAGAAAACGGCTAAGGGTAAGCGGAAAAATAAAAAAGAACTCTGTGAATATTTCGGTCTGGATCCGCAATATCCCACTTTCTCTTTCATTGGTCGGTTGGTTCGTGAAAAGGGGGCTGATCTGTTACCGGATTTGTTCAGAACATTTCTGGAATCTACGCAAAGCGTCAACTTTATTGTATTGGGAACCGGGGATCGGGCACTACATTACCAGTTTGAGGCTATGAGTGATCGATTTGTAGGTTATTTTGATGCCACTTTGGATTATAATGAATCTCTTGCACATCAAATATATGCCGGGAGTGACTTTATGGTAATGCCCTCGCGGGTTGAGCCATGCGGATTGAATCAAATGTATGCCATGCGCTACGGCACGGTCCCCATAGTTAGGAATATAGGAGGGTTAAAAGATTCAGTTATTGATATTGGAAAACCGGATGGATATGGAATAACGTTTTATGATTTTTCTATCGAAGCGGCGGCTGATGCTATCCAGAGGGGAATAAATTTATATCAACAGGGGAATAAAATGGCCGGCACTCGCAAAAAAATTATGAATCTCGATTTTTCTTGGAATGCTTCGGCTAAAGAATATATTAAATTGTATCATGAACTAATAAGATAACCAAACTTTCTGCTTATGAAAGGATCAACTATTGCACTCATATTGGGAGGCGGTAAGGGAACACGTCTTTTTCCGCTTACAAAATTACGGTCAAAACCTGCAGTTCCTATTGCGGGAAAATACCGTTTGGTTGATATCCCTATCTCTAATTGCCTGAATTCCGATATCCGCCGGATTTATGTACTTACCCAGTTTAACTCGCATTCTCTAAATAGACATATTAAAAATACCTACAACTTTGATGTCTTCAGCAGTGGTTTTGTAGATATTTTAGCTGCCGAACAAACTCCAGAAAGCAAAAATTGGTACCAAGGGACAGCAGATGCGGTTCGCCAATCTATGCACCACATGAAAAATAAGGATCATAAGCATGTGGCCATCCTGTCCGGTGATCAGCTTTATCAGATGGACTACCAGGAAATGATTGCCAAACATGAGGAGAAGGATGCGGATCTTACGGTTGCAACTATTCCGGTAAACGCTGAGGATGCAACGGGCTTTGGCATCATGAAAAACGATGAAGACGGGATGATAAAGCGGTTTGTTGAAAAGCCTGATAAAGAACAGTTAAGTGAGTGGCAGTCAGATGTTCCGGATAAATTTAGCAATGAGGGCCGGCACTACCTGGCTTCTATGGGGATTTATATCTTTAAAGAAGAGATTCTTACAGAGCTTTTGGATAAATATGAAGATTCTACAGATTTTGGTAAAGAGATTATTCCAAAAGCGATAGAGACCGATTACCGGGTGCAAAGCTTTGAATATGATGGTTATTGGACAGATATCGGAACGATTAAATCATTCTTTGAAGCCAATCTGGCACTAACCGATGATCTGCCTCAATTTAACCTCTATGATAATGAGGACTTTATCTATACCCGGGCGCGGTTGTTACCGGCTTCTAAACTTTCCGGTACGACTTTCGACCATTCGGTATTGGCAGAGGGATGTCTCATCGAAGCCAGCCGCATTGAGCGCTCGGTTATCGGAATACGTTCCCGAATTGGAAAGGGGACCACGATAGAGCGTTCTATCATTATGGGGAATGACTATTTCCAGTCGCAGGAAGAGCTGGATGAGAGTGATGACGATAATCCTCCTCTGGAAATTGGTCAGCGCTGCTTTATCAGTAATGCAATTATTGATAAAAATTGTAGCATCGGAGATGATGTGCGTATTGCCGGAGGCGATCACCTTGAGGATGGCGACTACGGGGAATACCATGTTGTTGACGGTATTGTGATTGTGCCCAAGCGCTCTGTAATACCGGATGGAACGAAGATTTAGTAAATAATCAGGAATATATTTGGCCTTACTAAACTGTCCAAGGTTTAGTAAGGCTTTTTTTTATCCTTTCTGTATCTCTTTGAGCTTGCCCATGGCTCTCTCATTCAGGTTATCAAACAGCTCTTTGTTAATGTCGCCGACGGTATATTTGAGATGCAGCCATACAACATAGGTAGCCATCACATCTTCATAGCAGTAGTGCTCAATTTCGGGGAGTTCTCCGCGCCTGTACATTTCCAACACTTCATTACCTTCTCCTGTTTGTTTAAATGGGATGTCTATCAGATGTCCCAAGTGTTTGAGCTTCGGCCAGGAGCTGGCGCCATAATTACTGAATTCATCCAGTAAATCAACGTTGTCGTTGCTGTAGCGGTATTTAATATCGTAATGATTTAAACGCATGGGCATCTGGAGACTATGCTTCATTGCCCGATAAGTTAGCAGTGGAAGGTCAAATCCCCGTCCGTTATGGTGAATAAGTCCGAAGTCTTTGTAAGTGCTCAGGGCATCGAAAAGTTGTTCAAGTCCCTGCCGCTCATCAGTACCATGCCAGGAAACTTTTTGCTTAGGCATGCCATTATTTTCTATCCAGAGTCCTACCCAGGAAACCATGCGGTGGAACATAGGTGGAAGAAATCCGGAGGAGTTTCGAGCCAGCTCTTCGCTCGCCTGAATAAGTAACTCGTCGTCATCTTCTTCGGGTTCATCTATAACATGGCGTACAAATTCAAAGTCGGGGATTGTTTCTACATCAAAGATAAAAAACATGATAATTACGTTAATTCACCTGCTAAGTTTTTCTTAAACTGTTGTGTTACCGTCTCTGCATCGGGATGCTTACCCAGAAGATACATTAATTTTGTGAGTGTTGCCTCCGTAGTCATATCCCCGGCACTGATGGCTCCCAGTTCAAGCGCACGGCGACCGCTTTCGTAATTGGATAAGTCGACGGCATCGTAGGCGGCCTGGGACGTAATAA
>CAYXVW010000128.1:0-7655 GCA_964468695.1 uncultured Balneolaceae bacterium
TCGGCTTGCTGATGGCCATCCATCCGCTGGAGGAATTTGTCGATCAGCTCTTTTTTTCCGGGTGATAGTTCCTTATTTGTGCGGATGAGTTGCGTTTCCGACTCAAGGATGGTATTCAGTTCCTGGAGTCCGTTTGCTTTCAGCGTATTACCGGTAGATACCAAATCTACAATAGCATCTGCTACCTCCAGCCGGGGTGCAACCTCAACGGCGCCTGAAATAGTAACAATATTGGCGTCCAATCCTTGTTCATCCAAAAAGTTGCGGGTTAATTTGGGATAACTGGTGGCAATGGTTTTTCCATCGAAGTCTTCCGTTGTTTGTATATCACCATCTTTGGGAGCTGCCAGAGATAGCCGGCATACACCGTAGTCTAAATCACGGAGTACGCTAACATTTGCTCCGGTTTCGGCAGTGACATTGGCTCCTACAAAACCCAGATCGCAGACCCCGTCCTGAACATATTCCGGAATATCATCATCTCTGATAAGGAGTAATTCTACATCAAAGTTACGACATTTTACCAGTAGATTGCGCTTGTAATCATCAAAACGGAGTCCGATACCTTTGAGCAGATCAATAGTCTTGTCGGTCAGGCGCCCTGATTTCTGGATCGCAATACGCAGTGAAGTTTTAGAATCGGCAGTTCGTTCCATAGCAATTAGCAATAGATATAATTGAAAAGAAGTTGTTAAGAGAGAATAAGAATAAAAAGGGTGGAGGACAGCTTCAGCTGCCTGTAGTAATGCTATTGACGGTCGAAACCGCCATGATGGTGGAGGGAGTCAATATGGATCATATTTTTTTGCATCGCTTCTAAGATAATATTTTTTGAGAAATCTTCCATATAAAATTAATGTAAAGAAAATTTCTGCAAAGTTAATCCATAAAAAAAGGGAATTACTTGCGTAATCCCCTTTTAAATATCAAAAATATATAACAGTCCGACTATAACTATTGTTCTTCCGTTTTAAGTTGCCAGATATCCACCCGGTCTAACTCAATATAAGGAATGGCAACTTGGTCACGTTTAGTGTCGAGTGCAATATCAGCCGGTTCGGGTCCGGTTTTGATGAGCGCTTTGCTTTCCTGGTTATCACTTATCAGGTAAAGGCTGGAATCATTTTGGCTCGAAACCAGGAAAGATCCGTTATAAGGCTCTATACCATCAAAGTTGCCACCCGATTCCACCGTAATGAAATCCTGAAGAGTGGAGTCGGCGGGTGAGAACGAACGGAATACCTGCCCCCCATTCCAGGGAGCAATGACCAGTTGATCATTGTTTTCACCCAGCGTAATTCCATTGGGTGGATCTGTGAGTGAATCGGCAACAATGGAAATATTTGATCCCTTTATTTGATAAACCCGGGCCTGCCCGGTGTCCGTAACATATATTACACCGTTCGTGTCGACGGCAACATCATTGAGAAAGCCGGGTTCAAAATCTGTGAAATCGTTGAATGCAACCTGTTCGCCTGTTTGCTTATTAAATCCATGTACACCTTTAAGGTCGGCTACATAGAGTGTGTCTCCCGTAATATACATACCTCGCGGAGAATGCAGGGGCGCTTCCTCAGTACCGGTCATAAACTTCAGTGAGTCAATAGAGCCGTCTGGTCGGGCTTTGGCAATGTATCCATTGGAATCGGCTTCACTGCTGGATCCATTAAAGTTGGAAACAAAATAAACATCCTGGTCCGGATCATAGCGAACCGCTTCCGGGCCAGCTAATCCTTGGTCAATTACTGTTATTCGGTCGTCCACTTCTTGCAGTGATGTTGTGGCATCTTCCTCTTGTTGCTCGGTATCTGAGCTGCAGCTGGTAAATATGAGCAGCAGCAACATGAGTACGCTCTGCGATAATAGTTGTTTTTTATCCATAAGAGTCCGTTTTATTTAGAGTTGGAGATTGATCTAAAATATTAAACTGGAAGAGTATTAAATTTCCTTAAGTGTATCCCATAAATGGTTAATCGATTATCCCTAATAAGCTATCCCTGTTCTCAATCGTCCCAATTATTAATTATATGAGTAGCTTATTAATTTCAGTGCTCAAATATGAATAAACCAACACACCATTGCAATTATATCCGGAAATAATTTATATGATATTGAAATGTCTTAAAAAGCTATGAGCTTAATTAAGCTGACATTGTAGCTACAACACCAATTAGCAATAGAGTAAAAATGGCTAATTGAAGAAAAGCGCTTCCAATCTGTCTCTTTATCATGATTTAATTAATATTAGATTTCTTTTTGCTGGTTTTATAGTGACTATTATCGACTATGTTCCCGAAAAATAAAGGGATTTTTAAAATGAAATAAACCGTGCCTGTTTTTCAGTTATGGAAACAAGCTATATTTATGATTGAACTATTATCGGGAAACGATTATCCTTACTACTGAAAAAGTTAAGTGATTAATACAGCAATCAACCAGATAATCTAATTATGATAACCACAGCTCAATTAACCTATATTCCTCTAAAATCAGCTGATCCACGCGAAAGTGTAGACTTTTTGCTTGAATTAGTCGCACAGCACGAAGTAGAGGTAGATGTAAACTATTTATCTACAAGCGTTCGGGGGGAGACCGAAGTTGTTTTTGAACTCATCCGCGATATGTATGAAACGATGACTATTGAAGGAGAAGAATTCCGCTTTCATGTGGAATTGTTAAGTCCCGTTGCTGATGAATCTCTTGATATACCCAATAATTAAAGACTGTTTTTATTTCAGTAGAGTCCGATGCGAATAAAAGTATCGGACTTTTTTATTGAGGAAATATTTTATCCTTTCTCATATTTGAGTGTGAAAACAGGCGCTTAATTTTGTATCTTAAGCGTTCTTTTTTATAAGCAAACCTGTGCAGGTAGCACAAGCCTATGACTCCCATTCGTAATTTCTGTATTATAGCTCATATCGATCACGGTAAATCAACGCTCGCTGACCGACTTCTGGAGCGTACCGGTGCTATTACCGAGCGCGAGATGCATGAGCAGATACTCGATGATATGGATTTGGAACGCGAGCGAGGAATCACGATTAAAAGCCATGCTATCAGGATGGATTATGAGCGTCCTAATGGTGAGAATGTGATTTTTAATCTCATTGATACACCCGGACATGTTGACTTCTCTTACGAGGTGTCACGGGCGCTAAAAGCGTGTGAGGGAGCGCTGTTGGTTGTCGATGCTGCTCAGGGAGTTGAAGCCCAAACTATTTCTACGCTTTACCAGGCTATTGAACAAGATTTGGAAATTGTACCGGTCCTTAACAAAATAGATTTGCCCGGCGCAGATCCCGAAGGGGTCGGCCAGCAGATTGTGGATCTGATCGGCTGCGATCATGAAGATATTTTACATGTTTCAGGCAAAACCGGTGAGGGGGTAGATGAACTTCTCGAAGCAATCGTAGAGCAGATTCCTGCACCGGGAAGAGATACCGATAAACCCCTGAGAGCGCTTATATTCGATTCAATTTTTAATACCTATCGTGGATCCATCATCTATGTACGGGTTATGGAAGGAAGCCTGAAACAGGGCGAAGGCATTCACTTTATGGCCACTGATAAAGATTATGAAGCGGAAGAAATCGGGCACCTTAAGCTGAAAAAGGTAAAAACAGATAAGCTTGAAGCCGGTGATGTGGGATATGTTATTGGAAGTGTTAAGTCTTTGCAGGATGCGCGGGTAGGAGATACCCTTACTTCAACAGAAAACCCTGCGGACAAACCTATTCCGGGCTATCAGGAACCGAAACCCATGGTATTTAGTGGCTTATTTCCGACTCAGTCCGATGATTTTGAGGATTTGCGCTCTGCCCTGGAAAAACTGCAGCTGAATGATGCCTCTCTCACTTATCAGCCCGAGACGTCCAAGGCGCTTGGATTTGGATTTCGCGCCGGATTTTTGGGCATGCTACATATGGAGATTGTTCAGGAACGCCTTGATCGTGAATTTGATATTGATATTATCACGACTGTACCCAATGTGGAGTACGAAGTTCATATGACCGAGAAAAATGAGCAGAAGAAGGTGACGGTCGATAATCCCAGTGAAATGCCGGATCCCGCTAAGGTGGATGCCGTATATGAACCCTATATAAAAGCTAGCATTATTACCCCTTCTGATTATATTGGTCCGGTTATGAAACTTTGTGAGGAGAAAAGAGGTAAGTATGTTAACCAGATACATATGCAGAGTCAGCGTGTGGATATTACTTACGAGTTGCCAATGGCAGAAGTAGTGTTTGATTTTTATGATCGACTTAAAAGCGGTACCCGGGGTTATGCCTCGCTGGATTATGATTTCCTTGAGTATCGGAAAGGAGATTTGGTTCGACTGGATATCTTGCTTAATGGTGACCCGGTGGATGCTCTTTCAAGCATTACGCACCGCGATAAAGCCTATGATTTGGGGCGTAAATTGTGTAAGAAACTGAAAGATCTGATTTCGCGACATCAGTTCGAAGTACCCATACAGGCTGCTATTGGTTCGCAGGTTATTGCCCGGGAGACTATTCCGGCTATACGAAAAGATGTGACGGCTAAATGTTATGGCGGAGATGTTTCCCGAAAACGGAAACTTCTGGAAAAACAGAAAGAAGGGAAAAAGCGAATGAAGCAGGTGGGAACTGTTGAAGTGCCCCAAGAAGCATTTCTTGCTGTATTATCTATGGATGATGATTAAATCATCACTATCTTGTAATATCCCGATGCAAAGCGCGTTATGTAAACGACAATAATTCTAAAATTATATTCTACAGATGCAAAAGTTACTAAACTCATTATTACTTACCGTTCTTATTGTAGTTATTTCTACTTTTTCTGCTTCTGCTCAATTTGAGGAGCCGGAGATAGAACGTATCGATCCCGATCAGAAAACTTGGTTTATGAACAAATTTGAAGACGTAAAATGGACTGGACAGGGTTTTTACGGGCGAACAGAACTTGATGAACGACAAACAAACGAAATCCGGGCACGCCTTCAGGAGGTATACGGAAACCCCACAAAGACTATTGAGGATTTAATTACACAATCAGATTTCCGTCCGGCACAAGCTATTCAGTTTGAATACTGGTTTGTAGTAGACGATTCCATTCCTATGATGGTTTTGGATATTGACGGACCTTTTGGAAGAGGGCTCGTTTATGCTGGAGCCAGTAAATATATTGATCTTATGCCAGAAGTGAAGCGTACCTTGTCTAAAGAACTGATGGCTATTAAAAGAGACAGCTTACCTGATTATGAGGATTACTATTACGCTCCGGAGCGCCGGAAGTGGTTTGAAGTGACCCTCCAAGAGGGGCAGTATAGAACAAAAGAAATATCCTCTCCAATCAACTAAATTTTGGGATTTTAATTAACTGAACCACAGAAGGAGATACATTGGCAAAGCAACTTTCAAAAGAAGAACGCAGTAAAAGACGCAATCGGCGTACAAAAAATCAAAACGAGAAAGCAAAAAGCTGGATAAGGGAATGGCTGGATGCTCTTCTCTTTGCAGCAGTAGCTGCACTTATTATTCGGGCTTTCTTTTTTGAAGCCTATCGTATTCCAACTCCTTCTATGGAGAAAACACTGATGACGGGAGACTTTTTGATTGTTTCCAAGATAAGTTACGGTCCCCGTACGCCAATGGTACTGGGAGTTCCATTTACGAATATCTATATGCAGGGACTCGTGTTGCCATGGACTCGTCTGCCTGGTTTTAGTGAGGTGGAACGGAATGATATTGTGGTGTTCAACTATCCGGTTGATATTGCACCTATTGCCGGTAAGACAAACTATATCAAGCGTGCTGTGGGGATGCCGGGTGATACCCTCTCTATAGATGACAAACAGCTTTATGTGAACGCTGAAGAAGCCAACCCTTTTCCTGGAATTCAGCAAGTCTATGAGGTGGGTGTTCGGAACAGGATAAGGTTGAGTGCGTCAAAGGTACAAGCGGCGGGAGGAACAATATATCAGTCACGTAACGGTAACTCAGGAAGCTACCGTATTAATATGACTGACGAGGTGGCTGAAACAATTAGCAACTGGCCGGAAGTTACCAATGTAGAGCCTTTTGTGTTGCCTGATACTTTTAATGAATATGATCGGCGGTCCTTCAGCTTTTCTTCCGGTTTTAATAACCACCATCACATGTCTCCTGTAGTTGTTCCGTTTGAGGGACAAACCGTGACCTTAACGACTGATAACTACCATATTTACGAAGCTATTATCACTCGCTACGAGAAAAATGATGTGGAGCGGAATGGAGGGCAGTTTATTATCAACGGGGAGGAAACAAATGAATACACTATTCAGCAGGATTACTACTTCGTAATGGGTGATAACAGGGATGACAGTGAGGACAGCCGTTTTTGGGGATTTGTGCCTCAGTCACATATAGTCGGCAAAGCAGGCATTATTTATTTCTCATGGGATAAAGAGCGATGGTTGCCCCGTTTTGATCGTCTCCTGAACTTCATACATGATTAGTATTCGTGTATGTGAGGGAAGGAGGAGTCGAATACTTCATCCTCCTAATTTTAGGATTGTCCCTTAATTCTTTCGTATTGACTTTCCTTTGGCCTGTCCCTCTTGAATGGCCAGCTGACCGCAACCGGCATCAATATCATCCCCCCGGCTTCTACGCACTGTAGCAGTAATCTCCCGTGATACAAGTTCCTGCATAAAGGCGTCCAGTCGTTGCTCCCGGGCTCGTTTAAGTTCTACGCCTGCCACATCGTTGTACATGATAATATTTACTTTACTGGGTACCCACTGTACGATTTCGGCAAGTTGGCGCGCATCTTCCTGGGTATCGTTAAATTCATCAAATAGCAGGTATTCGTAGGTGATAGGTCGGTGCAGCTTGTTATAATAATACTGGACTGCTTCCTTGAGTTTTTCCAGATTCATTGAATTATTTATGGGCATAATTTCATCCCGCTTTTCATCATTAGCTGCATGTAGAGATATCGCCAAATTGAAAGGCTGGCGCTCATCTGCCAGTTGTTTAATTTGCTTGGTAAGCCCTACCGTAGAAACGGTTATTCTTTTGGGAGAAAGTCCAATACTTAATTCATCCATTATAATAGAGGCAGAATTAACCACGGCCTCATAATTATGAAGGGGTTCTCCCATTCCCATATATACGATATTGGTGATGCCTTTCCCAAACTTTTCCTGGCACAGATTATTGATGTACTGTACCTGGTCCACAATTTCGCCATGGGTTAAACTTCGGAAAAATCCCATTTTCCCGGTGGCACAGAAAGAGCATCCAAATACGCAGCCCACCTGGGATGACACGCATACGGTTAATCGGTTAGCTGCTCCATCAGGATAAAAATCAGGGATAAGTACAGACTCGACCTTGTGTTGTTCGTCGCCTTGGAGTTCAAAGAGAAACTTTATGGTCCCATCCTTGGATTCGAGCTGCATTTTGTGTTCAATGGTAGGGACCTTTGCTACCTCTTTAAGGCGTTTTCGTAAATCCTTGGAAAGGTTGGTCATCTCATCAAAGCTGTGCACTCCCTTTTGATAGAGCCACTGGAAGAGCTGATCACTCCGATAGGAGGCCAGTCCCATATCGGCACTAAATTCCTGGAGCTCTTGCTTCGTAAGATCCTTAAGGTTTATTTTTTCGTCGCTATCGGTTTGTGTA
>CAYXVW010000129.1:0-7633 GCA_964468695.1 uncultured Balneolaceae bacterium
AAATAGTCGTGTACAAGTTCTTTTAAAATACCTTCTCCTTTTCCATGAATGATATGGACTTGGTTTCGTCCCGATGCAAGAGCATTATCCAAATAATGCTGTACTTCTTTTATAGCTTCACGCCCTCTCATGCCCCGAATTTCTAACTGGGGTTTCACTACTTTATAACGGTCACCGTCTACGAAATTAACTTTAACTTTCTGTTTCTCTTTTTTCTTAGATGCATCTTCTACCTTAATCAGTTTTTTGTATTTTGTTTTAAGTCGAAGTCCTCCAGCAGAGACTACTGCCTGTTTGCCGTTAATTTCTTTTAGCTCACCTGTGGTATTTGCGTCTTGCAATCGTACCCGGTCGCCCACCTTAGGTTTTTCTTCGGAGTCCTGAAAAGGCTGTGCTTCCTCTTCTTCTATGGATTTAAGTTCGTCATCCACCTGTTCCCTAAATTCTTCAACATCTTTGCGTGCCTGTTTGATTGTCTCCTTGTCTTTTTCCCCTTTTTGTACAATCCGTTCTACCGCCTCTTCGATTTTTTTATTGGCGGAGTCCATAATATGTTTGGCCTCCTGGAGGGCTTTTTCACGGATTTCCTTCTTCTCTTTCTCAATAGCCGATCTCTTTTCTTCATAGCGATGCCGCTCTTTCTCAGTCCCGGCTTTCAGTTCGTCATATTTCTGTTTCAGCTCTTCGGCTTCCTGCGTTTTGGCCTCCAGTTCCGAAATTAGTGTTTCCATTTCGCCTTTGGCTTCTCCCAGTAGGTTACGGGCACGGTTAAGCAACGTATCCTGCAGTTGCATACGCTGCGCTATTTCAAAAGCGTAACTGCTACCCGGTATGCCTTTTTTGAAGCGATAGGTGGGAGAGAGCGTATCCTGATCAAATTCCATTGATCCGTTAACAGTCTGTTTATGATCGTGAGCAAAAAGTTTTAGTGATCCGTGATGGGTCGTTACCAGCACTTTGGCATTTCGCTGAATCAGCTGCTCGATTAGGGATTGAAAGAGTGCTCCTCCTTCTTCGGGATCTGTCCCGGCTGCGGCCTCATCAATAAGAATCAGGCTGTGTTCATCCGCATGATCAAGGGTATGTTTCATCCATTCAAGACGCGATGAAAAGGTACTGAGGTCGTTCTCAATGGATTGGTCGTCGCCCATATCCACGAAGATATTACTGAAAACAGGAATTTCGGAACTGTCCCGCGCAGGAATGGCAAAGCCACACTGCATCATAAGGCTGCAGAGGGCCAGGGTTTTAAGGGCTACGGATTTGCCCCCGGCGTTGGGACCCGTAATGACCAGGCAGCGCTCGTCTTTTTCCAGTTCCATATCCAGCGGAACAATTTTTTCCTGCTGGTTTTTTGGGAGTCCCTTGTTTTTTAGCAACAGCAACGGATTATACGCTTCCTTCAGATATAGGTGATTATTTTCTGAGAGGACCGGAACGAATCCATCCAAATCTATACTTAGCTGGGCTTTGGCGGCTATGATGTCTATAGTTCCGAGTACTTCCAGGTTTTGCCGGAGGTGTTCGCGATACTGGCGAACGGTAGCGGTAAGTTCTTTCAGGATACGTTCGATTTCCCGCTGTTCTTCTGACTCCAGCTGACGGATTTCGTTGTTGATGTTTAGCGCTTCCACCGGTTCCAGATAAACGGTTTGACCAGAGGATGAGACATCATGAACAAATCCCTTCACTTTGCGTTTGTATTCCGCTTGTACGGGGATTACCATGCGGCCGTTGCGGATAGTGGGACCTTCATCTGAGGCACGACCTTGCTTGGAAACGCGGCTCATTACGCGATTAATAGTATTGCGAAGATCATTACGCTTATTGTTTAACCGCTTGCGAATAGATTGTAGCTGGGGACTGGCATCACTGCGGAGTTCCCCGTTTTCATCTAGCACATTTTGTAGTGCATTTTCCAACTCTTTTAGTGGTATCAGTCCAACCGAAACTTTTTTAAGTTCCGGATAGTAATCTTCCCGGTTATTCAAGTATGATTTAATACGCCGTGCAGTAACAGAAACTTCAAGGATTTCCATAAAAACGGGGAGGGGGAGTACGCTATTTTCGGCGCGCGACTTCTTTAACTGCTCCCGGATATCGTGGAGGTTATTCAGTGGAAATGCCGAATCATTTTGAAGCAGATCCATCATCTCCTTGGTTTGCTTGAGAAGCCGCTGGATAAGTTGTGGATCCGAAAAAGGGGTCATTGAAGAAAGCTGCTCATGGCCCATTGGGGAGCGAGCATTCTCAATAGCAGCGGACCGAATCCGCTCAAAGCCAATCTTTTCTGTTAGTTGTTGGGGAAATAGATGCATGAAAAGCTGTGGGTATTCTTATTTTCTTAGTCGCAAAGAAAGATCTGTTGAGATCCGTTAAATAGGTACTGTTTCCTTAAATATAAGCTTATTTAGCCGAAATGATGAATCTAACCTAACGGAAAGGAGATAATACTAACAGTGACAGCAGTTTTTATATAAATAAAGAAAGGGAGTCCCGATCAAAGGACTCCCTTTATAGTTTAGCAATCTATCCCGCATTAGATACGGGATGGGGAAAACTGATTAAAAAATCAGTTGTGGGAGATAAAAATATAGCAATCTAAAAAGGATCACGATCAGCCTTATTTAATCCATAATTTTACGGAGGAAAGCCGGCTGATCGGAATCGGTTTTATCTATTCGTTCACGGCGGTTATTTAATAATTCGTCTCCTTTTTTCTGTTCACTCGCCTTTTGTTCTTCTTGCTCCTGCTCTTTCTTTTTATCAAGAGAGTGCACGTTCTTGAGGCCCCGACGGTGGATAGCCGGCTGGTCCATGTGTTTTAAGTTTTTCTCTCCTTTATAGAAAGGTTCATTGGTAGAGGAGTAACGGCTTTGTCCCGTAACATCACTTGCTTTAGGGATATCCATGTTACCTGATTTTTTATTTTGTGAAGGCTGATTTGCTTCCTTCTTATTAGGAGCAACACGAGCTTCATTACGATTTTCGGCTAGGTCAAACCCTGTGGCAATGACCGTAACACGCAGTTCATCATCAAAACTCTCGTCGAGTACGGTACCCAGGATAATTTCTGCATCTTCACCGGCCTCTTGCTGGATAATGCTGGTAGCCGTAGTGGTTTCTTTCATCCCGAGATTAGCCCCGGATGAAATATTTACCAACACATTGCGGGCTCCCCGAATACTTACTCCATCGAGCAGGGGAGAGTTGATCGCCTCGCGTGCAGCAATTTCGGCACGATCTTCTCCCGTAGCATTGGCAGCCCCCATGATAGCGGCCCCACCGTCGAGCATGGTAGTGCGTACATCTGCAAAGTCGAGATTAATTAGCCCAGGCATCAGAATAAGATCTGAAATACCTCGGGTAGCGTTGTAGAGAACCTGGTTTGCCTGTTCAAAGGCCTCCAGCAGTGTCGTATCCTCATCAGCAATATCCATCAGGCGCTCGTTGGGAATAACGATAACGGTATCGCTATTCTTTTTGAGCTCTGTGATGCCTTCATGGGCATACTTCATCCGTTTGGGACCTTCACACTCAAAGGGGGTCGTGATAATACCCACCGTGAGTATACCTTTACGTTTGGCAATACCAGATACAACAGGAGCACCTCCCGTACCTGTACCGCCCCCCATACCGGCCGTAACAAAGATCATATCGGCCCCTTCGATAGCCTCTTCTATTTCATGTCTGTTTTCTTCTACCGCTTCACGACCAATTTCCGGTCGTGCACCGGCTCCCAGTCCGTTAGTGAGATTCGCTCCCACCTGGATGGTAACATCGGCCATACTATTCTTGAGGGCCTGTGCATCGGTATTCAGCGCAATATATTCCACGCTGGTCAGGCCTTTATGAATCATGTTGTTAACGGCATTACCTCCGCCGCCACCAACACCTATGACTTTTATCTTCGCATTGTCTTGACTGTCGATGTCAAAACTGAAACGAGAATTAAGATTACTCATAATTGACTCCTTGTTTAGATTGCTTTTATTTATTTTTGCTACTTGATTGCTATGCTATTTTAAAGTTCTTTAAACCAGCTTTTCATTCTGTCAGCCAGTCGTTCCATAACCTTTTCTACACTCGATCCTTTGGTAGAAGAAGGTATGATCGCCTCATTTTGAGGCCCGCTACCGGTTTTGATGGCGTGCATAACAAGCCCCACACCGGTTGCGTAAATGGGGTTATTTACTTCGTCAGTAAGTCCCCCGCTGAGCCCAATAGGTTTTCCAATTTTTGCATCCATCCCCAAGACTTCATTAGCCAGGGGACAAACATTTTTGATGAGTGATCCGCCGCCGCTCAGTACCACGCCAGCACTGAGAGAATCGGCATAACCACTTCGTTTTACTTCAATGGCCACAATTTCCAGGATTTCTTCCATGCGGGCCTGTATTATCTTGCCCAGAATACTTTTGGTAATCTCTTTGGGAGGACGTCCCGCAATGCCGGGAACTGTGATGGCTTCGTCTTCTTCAATAAGATCGATATAGGCTTCACCATGATTGCGCTTCAGTTTTTCCGCCTGATCTTCGAGCACACTCAATCCCATCCGGATATCGTCGGTGACCTTTTTGCCGGCAATCGCAATGACAGCAGTATGCCGGATGGTATTATCACGGAATATCGCTACGTCTGTTGTACCACCGCCAATATCTACCAGAACCACACCCGCTTCCTTCTCTTCTTCATCCAATACGGCATAAGAAGAGGCCAGGGGTTCCAGGATGATATCCGCAACTTGGTAACCCGCACGTTCAACACAGCGATAAATGTTTTTAGCGGCGGAAACCAGTCCTGTAATGATGTGTACTTCCGCTTCCATGCGCATACCGCTCATGCCTACCGGATCGCTGATGCCATCCTGTCCGTCTACTACAAATTCCTGAGGGATCACATGAATGATCTCCTGATCGGTAGGAAGCATAATTTGTTGGCAGTCTTCGAGCAGTCGTTCGACATCGTCTACCGTAATTTCATTATCCCGGTTGTTGATGGTAATAACGCCCTTGCTGCGCATGCTACGGATATGGTCGCCGGCAATGCCGACATTTACCGAATTGACTTCAATTCCGGAAGCCAGTTGAGCCTGTTCAATGGCTGTTTGAATAGCGTTAACCGTCTTATCAATGTTAACAACTACCCCGCGATTAAGTCCCTCGCTGGGAGCTCGCCCCACACCCAGAATATGAATGCGATCCTGGGGATCAATTGAGGCCACAATGGCACATACTTTGGTAGTGCCTATATCTAATCCAACTACAATTTTGTCTTCTTGTTCTTCCATAATATTATTCACGTACTTGTTATATGATCATTCATTGTTCACGTGTTACGATCTGTCCCTCAAACCTTAGGTCAATTGATCGCATTTGTTCCATTCCTTTCTGCTTGATGACTTCGCCGTAAAAGGCTTCCCAGTTTCGAAACCGGGTGCCGAAGCTGCTTTTCCCAAAGGTTACTTTTACTCCATTATCATTTGTCAGTGCAACAATACCATTCTCGGTCCATGCCACTTCACTAATGGTGGCATTGCTAACGGATCTATTTTGAAGTTCCGTGAGAAAATTTGCGGCAGTTCTATATTGTGATTGTTTCAACGTATCACCCGGAGACCCGATTCTGAAGCCGTAGAGTAGTGGAACATCCACCGCTTCTCCCAGGGTAAACGGAAGCAGTATGCCTTCTTTATCGATATACATTTCCTGATTGCCGTCGACCAGCATAGCGATAGGCTTCCGCTCTGAAATCTGTATAGTGATATTACCATTTGGTTCTACATCTACAGCCGCTCTTTCTACGTAGGGGATTTCTTCAAACTGGTTGATGATATCCATCACATTCAGGCTATCGGGACTGATGCCGGTAGGCACTTCTACTTCACGCAGCTTTTCCTCCGAGACCAGTTGATGCCCTTCAAAACGGACTTCCTGAACCGTCATCATAGAACTCCAGTAGAATCCTGCGGATATGGCAAGTCCGAGTATCAGGATGGCACCAGCTACCCAGGGGAGAGGATTACTTCCCTTTTGGGCTGATTGCTTCTTGTTATGTGAATTCTTTTTACTCATTCAATTGATAGCGGTTATATATGTTCTTAAAAATTCTTCTGGTAAAGCTTCTTAGCAGGAAATAATTGCATTTCAGTCAGTCCAAATGTTTTTTATAGTTTTAATTCAACTTTGGAATTCCATTTTCTAAATCCTTTATAAAAGCTTCTCCATATTTATAGATATCTCCTGCTCCCATCGTTATCACCACATCACCGGGCTGTACAATCTCTTTCAATTGGTTCGGTAGCTCTTCTTTATCTTCCAGGTAATAAACCTGCCGGTGGCCATATTCTCTGGCCGCATCTGCTATAAGTTTACCTGTGACCCCTTCAATAGGTTCTTCGCGAGAAGGATAGACATCGGTGATAACGCATACTTCCGCGTCAAAGAATGAGAGGCCGAACTCTTCATATAGTTCTTGGGTGCGCGAATACAAGTGAGGTTGAAATACAGCAACAAGGCGGCGCTTTTCCCATCCCTTGCGGGCGGCATCCAGCGTGGCCTGCACTTCGGTAGGATGGTGAGCATAGTCGTCTATGACCATAATCCCGTCTTTGTCCGCTTTTAACTGGAATCGGCGGAATACACCTTCAAAACGTTCCAGGCCGCTCTTTATATTTTTAAAATCTATATCAAGTTCCAGTCCAACGGCAACAGCTGCGAGTGCATTCTTTACATTATGTTCACCCGGGGCCCGAAGCTCGATCCGGCCAAGTTCTTTTCCTTCATTGATGACGGTAAAGGTGCTGTTAAAATGATCAACGTCAATATTTATAGCCCGAATCTGTGCCTGAGGCGTTAAACCGTAGGTAATGGTGCGCCGATCGATGTCCGGAATGATGCTTCGGACATTGGGATCATCGAGGCAGAGCGTGACGGCTCCGTAAAAGGGCACCTTGTTCGCAAATTCGACGAAAGCCTCTTTGACATCTTCGAGATTGTCATATATATCCAGATGTTCGGCTTCAATATTGGTAATTATGGCTAGTGAAGGATGTAAGCGCAAGAAGGTGCGGTCAAATTCATCCGCTTCTACAATGATAATATCGCCTTTACCCACCACCGCATTGGTTTCAGAAAAGCTATGGACTTTACCGCCCACAATGATAGTCGGATCAAAGTTACCATCCTGAATAACGTGGCCGATCATGGTAGTGGTCGTTGTTTTACCATGTGTACCGGCTACACCGACGCCATATTTCATCCGCATAAGTTCTGCCAGCATTTCGGCTCGCTTGATAACAGGAATACCTTTTTCAAGGGCAGCGCGGGTCTCAATATTTTCACGAGCCTGGACGGCACTGGTATAGACGACTACATCAGCGCCTTCAATATTTTGCTCATCATGGCCAATAGAAATATTTGCCCCCAGATTTTGGAGTCGCTCAATCGTTTCACCCATTTTAGCATCCGAACCAGAGACGATATAGTCTTTCTGAAGGAGAATCTCGGCCATGCCGCTCATACCTATTCCACCGATGCCAACCATGTGAATATGGCGGGTGCGTCCGAATATGGGTTGTGTTTGAATTTGATTACTCATTTTTGATTGATTTACAAGACTTCATGTCATCCTG
>CAYXVW010000130.1:0-7613 GCA_964468695.1 uncultured Balneolaceae bacterium
TATCATAATACCTCCAAGCGGTAAGCCGATTTGGCTGAAAACAAAATCAAGTGTGTCAATAAGGGAAGTATCAAAAGAGATAATAAGGGCGACAGCCAATACCCCAAGTCCGATATATTTAGCGGCATTCTTGCGCTGAACCTGGAATTCATCAATCACATAAGATACCGGAACTTCGAGCAGCGAAATTGTTGAGGTGAGAGCGGCAACACTAAGTAATACAAAAAAGGTGACTCCCAGAAATATTCCCCAGATTCCTCCCAAATCATGAAATAAGGAAGGAAGTACCTGGAATATGAGGGCAGGGCCCGCGAGGAGTTCTCCGCCGTCATCAAAAATGGGGATGCCTTGCGCTTGGGCCATATACATAGCTGGAATAATCTATAGACCAGCCAAATAGGCAACCAGTGCATCAGTAGTTGTAACCCAGGCTGCGGCTTCTGGTACATTTTCCTGTTTGCTGAGATACGACCCATAAGTAATCAAGGCTCCCATTCCCAAAGATAAAGAGAAGAAAGCTTGCCCCATAGCCGCAAAGACAAGTTCTGGGGTGACTCGTGAAAAGTCCGGTTTTAAGTAAACGGCCAGACCCTCGGTGCTACCGGGCTGAAGAACAACATATCCAATTAACACAAATAAAATAATAAAAAGGAGGGGCATTAGCGTTTTGGTGGCTCGCTCAATGCCATCGCTAACCCCACCGGTAATAATAGATACGGTAGCAAACATAAATACAATGGAAAAGAACGCATTAAGCCATCCATTGCTGGTATCACCAATCCATGCGGCCCATTCTGTATAGCCTGCAAAGAAAAATATTTCTTCAAATACATAACTTACCGTCCAACCGGCAACCACGGTATAAAAGGAAAGAATCATAACCCCACAGAGTACCCCCCACATACCAATCAGCGGATAGAACTTGTTCGTGCTAAGCGCCTTAAAGGCGCCAACAGGATTTTTACCGGTCTTCCGTCCAATACCAATTTCTGCCATCATAACGGGATAGCCGATAAGAAAACAACAGGCTAGATAGATGAGTAAGAAAGCTCCGCCCCCATTAGAAGCAGCTTCTGTCGGGAAACGCCAGATATTTCCTAATCCCACCGCCGAGCCGGCAGCTGCAAGTACAAATCCCAGTTTTGAGTTCCAGCTACCCCGGTCTATAGTTGATGATGCCAAAGATTAAACTCCGTGTTTTTTATTTAAAAGTGTTCAGAAAGAATTTTCCATAAAATGTAATGTCAAGAGAACAGTTACAAATAGAATTTTTGAAAAAAATGTCAGGAATAAAAGTTTATTAAAAATTAAGAATAGTGGAGGCCCAAAATTTATTCAAAAAAAGATTATGCTTACTTATTATTTAAGTAAGTTAATATTTACTTATCTATATAATATTTATACAGACGTGTATTTCTTTTCAATGGGAAAATTTGTTAGAAAATAAAATAAAGACTAACTGATACAGATAATTTTATTAAAATCGATCCGGAATTGAATTATTCGTTATTTCAACGGATGGAAGATAAGTAAAAATTCAATCTGGCAAGAGATACATATCCCATTTGTTGCGTTATAACAGTTAAGTCACGGTATAGCAACATGTCATTTGATTTTAAAGAAATTGAATTTGGAGAAGCCCACCGATTATCACAGGCTAACTACCTTCCTCGAATATTGGGCTTAGGTGCTTCATTTGTGGTAATTACGCTATTAGTTTTAGAACGGGACCTGTCATATTGGTACTTCCCCTTTATGGTTTTATCGTTCTTAATTTATCCCCACTTGGTTTACTTAACAGCTAAAGCCATACCAGGAGATAAACAGGTGGAGATAAAAGCCATGATGTTTGAGTCGCTGATGGTAGGCATATGGGCAGCATTTATCCAATTTTTTCTGTGGGAGTGGTTTGCCTTTCTTGCCGGAGTGCTTATTACTAATACTATGATTGGTGGATTTAAACAAATGTTCAAGGCATTACTTCTTTTTGTTGTTGGTATGGGAATAGGTGGATTTTTTATGGGATTTGAATATCAGCCCGAAGGCCCATTTTATATAGAGGTAGCAGCAATGCTCAGCCTTATACTTTTTATCACCAATGCAGCAGCATCTTTTTTTAGCCAGGCACGCAAATTAGCTGGAATACGCGGGAAACTGGAAGAAAAAAACAGCGCTTTAAATGAGACAGTCCAGGAACTTCATTCAACCCGGGATGAGCTGGTTCGTAAAGCCCACAAGGCCGGGATGGCGGATCTGGCAACGGGTGTGCTGCACAATATCGGCAATATTTTGAATAGTGTGAATATTTCCACCAATCAAATTCAGCAGACCCTGCGTCATTCGTCCCTCCCTGATTTTAAAAAGGCTAATGAGTTGCTGGACAGGCACAAAGATAATCTGGAGGAATTTATTATTGAAGACCCCCGTGGCAAAAAATTGCTAAAGTACTATCAAAAACTAGAAGGACCTTTGGAGACAGAACACGAGAAGCTGAAAACCCATTGTAAGCGGCTGAACCAAAAGGTACAGCTTATGATTGAAGTTATTGATGCTCAGCAGGACTATGCCCGGGTGGGACGGCTCAATGAACAAGTACAGCTGGAACAAATTGTCGAAGATACCTTAACACTGCAAGCAGGCAGCATTGACCGCCATAGTCTGGATATAGTCAAGGATTTTGGAGAGACTCAACCGGTTATAGTCCAGAAAAGTAAGCTCATCCACATTCTTATTAATTTGTTTAAGAATGCTAAAGAGGCCATGACAGATAATCTTCCTCATGATAAAGAGATTACAATTCGTACTTATCAGGATGAGGAACACGTTTATTTATCTATTTCTGATGAAGGGGAAGGTATTATCCCTGAAAACCGATCCAAGATATTTAATCATGGATTTACCACTAAGTCTGAAGGGCATGGCTACGGACTGCATACCTGTGCCAATTATATGTCGGAAATGGATGGAAAAATCCGCGTAGAAAGCGAAGGCATAGGTAAAGGAGCAATTTTTACCCTTGTTTTTCCTAAACAAAAAAAGAATGCTGAGAAAAGTGAATAAACTGAAGAAACAGCTAATTGTGACGATAATTATAATTAATTGCATCAAATTTTAGGATATAATAACATTCAATTGTTGTATTCATTGAATGTTGAGGCTTGGTGTTATGAACGTTTGCCATTTGAGTTCTTTACATATTTTGTGAAGAGATTGAGCATCTAAAAATTTTTTGGACTTATTTTATTTTTAAGTTAATCTTATAAAAGATTCTTTTTTTACAAATATTTAGTTTTTCTAATAATTAAACGAGTGATGGTTTAAGTAGTTAAAAATGGGGCTAGGCTTACATGATACGGGTTCAAATAAACAATTAATTCAGCTATGGATCAGGCATATCATATTCTCTTAGTGGACGATAATGAAGCCATTCATGAGGATATAGAGGCTATACTTACAAGCCATTCAAAAGATACAGACGCTGAACTCCAGGAGATGGCCGATGAACTTTTTGGGACTCTATCATCCGATAAGGGAGATAATGAGGTAACTATTGAATATGACATAGACCATGCATATCAGGGGGAAGAAGCAATTCGAATGGTTGAGGAAGCGGCTGAGAAAGGGAATCCTTATTCACTCGTTTTTATGGATGTAAGAATGCCTCCAGGTATAGATGGCATACAGACGATAAAAAGAATATGGGAGGATTATCCTTATACCGAAATGGTAATCTGTACCGCTTATTCCGATTATTCCTGGGATGAAATCGTTCGTAACCTGGGCAATACTGATAAATTATTATTTATGAAAAAGCCTTTTGATGCCACGGCTTTAAAACAGACGGCATTATCGCTCACGAACAAATGGAAGCTCCAGCAAGAAGCTATTGCATATACTGAAAAGCTTGAACAAGAAGTTCAGGAACGGACGAAAGAGTTAAATGAGCTGGTAAAAGAGTATAAAAAAATGAAGGATAAGGCGGTAGAAGCATCCGAGGCCAAAAGCGTATTTCTGGCAAATATGAGCCATGAAATTCGTACTCCCATGAATGGAGTCATTGGGATGAATGATTTGTTGTTGGAGACAGACCTTAACAGTGAACAGCGTGAGCTGTCCAAGATGGTTAAAACAAGCGCCAAATCTCTGCTAAGGGTGATCAATGACATTTTGGATTTTTCCAAAATGGAAGCTGACAAGATGGAAATTGAAGAAATACCTTTTGAAATAAAAAGCATTATTCAGGAGGTAGTCCAGGTGATCGCTTTTTCATCCGATGCGAAAAATATTGAGATTGATTATTCCATTGAAGACACAATACCCGGGATATTGGTCGGAGATCCGACGCGAATACGGCAGGTTCTTGTAAACTATGGAAGTAATGCTGTAAAATTCACCGAAGAGGGGAAGGTGTCCTTTAAAGTTACGCAGCTTGAATCTGAGGATAAAAAACATCATTTAATAAAATTTTCTGTTGAGGACACGGGAGTCGGAATTCCCAAAGAAAAACAGGAGGGAATGTTTAGTTCCTTTGCACAAGCCGACTCCTCAACCACCCGGAAATACGGTGGGACCGGACTTGGCTTGGCAATATCCAAACAATTGGCTGAGCTCATGGATGGTGAAGTGGGGGTTGAAAGCGAATTGGGGATAGGATCAACATTTTGGTTTACGGTACCTTTAAGGAAGTATGAGGGAACAGAAGAGGATGCCATAAAAGAACCTAAACGATCTGCAGAAGACCTGCGACCATTCCTGGAACAACTTCGTATTCTGGTTGCCGAAGACAATAAAATTAATCAGATAGTCGCCAGAAAAATTCTTGAGAAAGAAGGATTTGAAGTAGATATCGTTGAAACGGGCGCGGAGGCTGTCAAAGCCGTCGAAGAAATGGATTATGCGTTTGTTCTTATGGATATTCAAATGCCTGAAATGGATGGGTATGATGCCACAAAATTAATCCGGGAAGCGGAAAAATATAGCGATGGACATATCCCCATTATTGCATTAACAGCATCTGCTATGGAAGAAGATCGCGATCTGTGTTTCCAAGCTGGTATGGATGATTATGTGCCTAAACCAGTCGATAAAGATGAGTTGATTCGAGCATTAAAGGAGACCGCCCGCGAAAACTATAACTTTGCAGAAAATTAAGGATTGATAATACGGGGAGCAACATTTTCGGGTAAGAAAAAACTACCACATAAGAGATTTAATGTTGGACAACTATTGACCCATTTTTAAACTATCTACTAGGTAAGAATCAGGGATATATAATCTCCCGCCTCTAAAAATATCTGTTACCAATAATGAAAAAGATTTATTCTTTTGCCATTTTTGTGGCCGGCTTTATGTGTATGGTTACCACTATACAGGGACAAAACTATCGTAATCTTCAGTTTGAGCATATTACAGATCAACAGGGACTTTCACAGAGTACGGGCAGTGATATTCTGCAGGATCATCAGGGATTTATGTGGTTCGGGACTAGCGACGGCCTCAACAAGTTTGACGGACATGAAATAAAAGTTTATAAAGAAGATGATTCAGATTCTTTAAGTATTAGTGGAAACTCTATTAACGTTTTGTTTGAGGACAGTGAGAATAAATTATGGATAGGTACCAGCGGTAGCGGACTTAATTTGTATGATAGGGACCGCGATACCTTTATCCGTTATAAGACAGATCTTAAAGATTCTCGGACAAATATTTCGGATGATGCAGTCAATGATATACTGGAAGATGAGGAAGGTCGATTATGGATTGGCACACAAGTTGGGTTGAACTGGTATTATCCTGAAGAAGATAGCTTTGCCCATATATATGCCGGTTCTGACCTTGAGGATTTAACTGATAAATATGCGCTTAGTAATAATCATGTTACTGCCTTAGAAAAAGGACAAGACGGACATATTTGGGTGGGGACCCAGAACGGATTGAACCGTTGGAATCCGGAAACAGGAGAATTTAGTCATTTCCATCACGACCCTGCTGATCCCTACAGCCTCAGTGAAAATGTAATCCATGATTTAGCAATAGATCGTGATGGTAGGTTATGGATCGGTACCGCTGGTGGAGGACTAAATTACTTTAATCCGGAGAACGAAAATTTCTATCATTATAAGAATGATCCCGATGACCTGAATAGTATAAGTGGAAATTCAATTCTTACATTATTTATCGACAGCAGGGGTGTACTGTGGGCAGGTTCAGAGGATAACGGTTTAAATATTTTCGATAGGGAAGCAGAAGAGTTTATCCGGTATACCAGTGATATCCGCAATTCCTGGAGCATCGGTAACAACTCCATTCACAGTATATTTGAAAGCAGTGACCAAACGCTTTGGGTGGGTACATTTACGGGGGGAATTGACTACGTTAATATGAAACCTCCGAAATTTGAACACTATAAGCATAATCCCCTTTATGATGATCAATTGAGTACGAACTCGGTAATCCCATTTTTGGAAGATTCTTATGGTAATTTTTGGGTAGGTACTGATGGTGGCGGATTAAACCTATTTGACCGGGAGGCCAAAACGTTTGAAACAATTAAACATGAAAAAGGCGACCCGAACTCGCCCTCTAGTAATATCATACTGGCCCTGCATGAAGATACGGACCGTAATATTTGGATGGGATACTACAACGGAGGGATTAGCAAGCTTGATCCACGAACCGGTCGTTATATTCATTATAGACCTCAGGAAGAGAACCCCAACAGCTTAAATAGTGATGACGTGTATGTTATCCATGAGGATAACGATGGGACAATGTGGTTCGGAGTCAATGATGGAGGAATAAACCGTCTTGATCCCGAGACAGGGAATTTCAGAAATTACCTGTCTCCGAATGCAATCCGGGCAATACATGGAGCTGATAATGGAAGACTTTGGGTCGGAGGATATGGAACGGGATTAACCTATCTGGACCCTTCTACCGGAGAGTCTTTTAGCTATACAGAAGATAACGTCAATCTCCCGGGAAATTCGGTAATGACTATCCATGAACAAAAACAGGGGACATTATGGCTCGGCATGCGTAAAGGGTTGGTTCATTTTGATCGGGAAAAAAATGACTTTACTACCTATGGAGTAGAAGACGGACTGGCAAATAATGTGGTAAAAGGGATCCTTGAAGACCAGGGAGGAAACTTATGGCTGAGTACGAATGGTGGTATTTCAAAATTCAATCCTAATGATACCACTTTTACAAACTTCGGTCCTGAAGATGGATTGCAGTCTAAGGAATTTAACCCGGTTTCATCCTATAAGGACTCTGATGGGTATATGTATTTTGGAGGAATTAATGGTTTTAATCGTTTTCATCCGGATAGCGTAAAGGGAGATGAATTGGTACCACCGATCCAAATAACTGATTTCCAGATATATAACAGGCAGGTACCTGTGAGTGAGAAAGGCCCTCTCAAAAAACAAATAAGCCAGGCATCTGAAATTCAACTGCCTTATGATGCTTCGGTCATAACGTTTACCTTCGCTGCATTGGATTACAACAAAATAAAAGCTAACAACTATGCTTATAAGCTAGATGGTTTTGATAATGACTGGAATTATGTAAACGATAAACGTACCGCAACCTATACCAATTTGGATCCG
>CAYXVW010000131.1:0-7544 GCA_964468695.1 uncultured Balneolaceae bacterium
GATGCCCGTCGTATCCGAGAACACTTCCCGAATATTATATCCAGAATTGAGGCACAGGGTATCAATATCGAGAGAGAAGGTATCCCGATAGCTCCTGCCGCTCATTATTGCATTGGAGGACTGGCTACCGACCTGGATGGATGTACCTCAGTAAAAGGATTATATGCCTGTGGCGAAGTTGCAGCAACCGGCGTACATGGAGCAAACAGGTTGGCCAGCAATTCATTACTGGAATGCTTGGTATTTAGTAAACGGGCTATTGAGCATGCGGAAGATGTCGAAGCTCCTGAGCATAATGTACCTGTGGCAAATTTCTATGTTGACGAAGAAAAGAAAGAAGACTTTGTGCAGCTGCAGAAACAAATTGCCTCATTGTTAAGTAATTTCGTAGGTATCCAGCGAAATAAAGAGGACCTTGAGTATGTTATAGAACAGATTGATCAGTTTTCCGACTCATTTTCAGATACATCCGAAGAATATTTTTCAATACGTTCTCATGGATTATTACAACTCGCACACTTTATAAGTAAAGCGGCTTTGAAACGGGAAGAAAGCCGGGGCGTTCATCAAAGAACAGATTTTCCCGATCGCTGGACAAAAGCAGAACATCTATCGTTTGAAAACTCCATTAAATATACAGGGCAGGTCTGAATTACAGATGGTACGAGCACCAGAAACACAAAATATGGATAAGGCTATTGCCAATTTAATAGAGCGTGCATTCGAGGAGGATATCCAAAGCGGTGATGTGACGACCAATGCCATTATTGATGATAAACGTCGGGCTCATGCCGTATGGACAGCTAAAGACAATGGAATCGTATGTGGGCTTCATATCGCTGAAACCGTATTTAGAGAGTTGGATCCTGATCTTAAGTGGACTCCCCATATTGAAGAGGGTGAGGAGATCAAAGAGGGGATGGAAATTGTAGACTTTCGTGGACTCGGGAGGGCCCTGTTGACAGGAGAACGTATTGCGTTAAATATTGTGCAGCGAATGTCTGGTATTGCTACTAAAACTAATCGTTTTGTAAGAGCAGTAAAAGGACTGGAAGCTGATATTTTAGATACGCGCAAGACCGTGCCGGGACTTCGTCTTCTGGATAAATACGCTGTTAAGGCAGGAGGGGGAAGGAATCACCGAATGGGACTTTATGATCTGGCAATGATTAAAGATAATCACATTGTTGCAGCTGGAAGTATTAACAAAGCGGTCAAGCAAGTACGAGAAAAAAATCCCAACTTGGAAATAGAAGTTGAGGTGAAGGACCTTTCAGAGCTTGAACAAGCATTGGAAGCACGGGCTGATATTATTATGCTCGATAATATGACGCCTGCACTTATGAAGGAGGCGGTTGCCCGTATTAACGGACAGGCCCGGGTTGAGGCTTCCGGGAACATAACACTAAATAATGTGCGCGAGGTAGCTAAAACCGGAGTTGATTATATCTCGGTAGGAGCCCTTACCCACTCAGTACAGGCATTTGATATCAGTCAAACTTTACAACATATTTCTTAACTAAATCGCAATTATCTGGGATAAATTATGGATACCCAAGAATTAATAACCGAAGTTAAACGGTTAAAAGAAGAAAAAAATGCAGTAATCTTAGCTCATAACTATCAGGTGCCGGAAGTACAGGATATTGCCGATTATATCGGTGATTCACTGGGGCTTTCGCATCAAGCTGCAGAAACAGAGGCCGAACTCATTGTCTTTTGTGGCGTGCACTTTATGGCGGAAACGGCTTCCATCATCTCTCCCGAGAAAAAAGTTTTAATTCCGGATTTGGATGCGGGGTGCTCACTGGCTGACAGCATCACAGCAGAGCAACTTCGGGAATGGAAAGCCGAGCATCCCGATGCGGTTGTGGTCACTTATATAAATACGACCGCGGCTGTAAAGGCAGAATGCGATTACTGTTGTACATCATCTAATGCAGCTGATATAGTCGAATCAATTCCGGAAGAGAAAGAAATACTGTTTCTGCCGGATAAGTTCCTCGGTTCTTATGTGGAAATGGTAACGGGACGGGAGCTGAATATCTGGGACGGAGCCTGCCACGTGCATGAAAAAATAGGAGAGCTGAATCTGAATGAGAAACAAAAAGAATATCCCGAAGCTGAAATCCTGATCCATCCCGAATGCGGCTGCTCCACATCGTGCATGATGAAATCAGCCATGTACTTTGATTGCGATGACGGACATATTCATTCAACCAGCGGCATGCTCAACCGGGCCAGCGAATCGGATGCGGAGGAGTTTGTGGTAGCGACAGAAACAGGGATCCTGCACCGGATGCGGAAAGAGAACCCGGGAAAGAAATTTTATCCTGCAAACGAAAACTCCGTATGCGAATACATGAAGATGATTACGCTCGAAAAACTTCATGACGCCCTAAAATACGAGCAGCATGAAGTGAAAGTGTCTGCTGAACTTGCAGAACAGGCTCACTTACCTATTCAGCGTATGCTGAGTATCGCGTGATTTATTAATAAACATTTTAAGTGTTATTAGCTTTAATAAGCGTGGAAAAGCTGTGTTTGTAAAAAAACATCTGGTATGAAGATCCTCGGAATTGAGTCCTCTTGTGATGAAACTGCTGCTGCTGTTTATGATGCTGACGGGCTCAGATCAAATATTATTGCCTCTCAATCGATTCATGAACAATATGGAGGGGTTGTCCCCGAGCTGGCATCACGCGCCCATCATAAGACCATTTGGCGGACGGTGCAGCAGGCACTTGACGAAGCCGATATCCAGCTGGAGGCAATTGATGCGGTTGCCGTAACCCAGGGACCCGGATTGATGGGATCCCTTTTAGTAGGGCTTTGTTTTGCCAAAGGATTGTGTTTATCTCGTAATATTCCATTGGTGGGGGTTAATCACATGGATGCTCATATTTATGCCAATTTCATTGATAACC
The DNA here is from genome assembly GCA_964468695.1 of uncultured Balneolaceae bacterium. Lineage (GTDB taxonomy): Bacteria > Bacteroidota > Rhodothermia > Balneolales > Balneolaceae > Fodinibius. Next base: position 2,928 of record CAYXVW010000131.1, read on the forward strand.
AACCAGAATATCCATTTGTATCGCTCACGGTTTCCGGTGGACACACGCAGCTGGTTCACGTGAAAGCTCCTTTTGAGCATACTCTTCTAGGCCAGACACGCGACGATGCGGCCGGAGAGGCATTTGATAAAATCGGGAAAATATTAGGCCTTCCATATCCTGCGGGACCTGTTATAGATGAGCGATCACAGCATGGAGATCCTCAATTTTATGATTTTCCCCAGGCAATGCTGGACAACAATTTTGAGTTTAGCTTTTCGGGGCTAAAAACATCTGTAATGTACTACCTGCAGGACCAGGAAGAGGAGGAAGAATTTTTATCTGAACACTTGAACGATATTTGTGCCAGTGTTAGCTACGCGATTACTGAGGTACTTATTAAAAAACTTCGGAATGCTATTGAGCATACTGGGGTAAATACCATTGTGTTGGCAGGCGGTGTTTCAGCTAATTCTATGTTGCGCAAGAAAGCAAGGGGTTTAGCCGCAGAGGAGGATTGCGAATTATATATCCCAAAACTGGCTTACTGTACAGATAATGCAGCAATGATTGCCATTACGGGCTATATGATGGCTCAGCGGAAAATGTTTGCGGATATGAACCTGAAACCTTTCGCAAATTTGAAGGCCTAGGAGAGAATTAATATGTAAGGTGGTCATGAAGCAGGGATTTATTGCAATAAGTCCCTGCAAGATAGGATTACTGAAATCGTTTAGAAGCCTCTACTGCTAGGGCATCCACTCTGTTATTTCGTTCATTATCGGAGTGTCCCTTCACTTTGATCCACTCCACATCATGCGGTTGCATGGCGGTAAGCATCTCTTCCCATAAATCCTTGTTTTCTACAGGCTTCTTATTGGCCTTTTTCCATCCACGTTTAAGCCAGGCATCAATCCATCCTTGTTTAAAAGCATTGACGATGAGCGCGCTGTCACTGTGAATTTTTACGTGACACGGCTGATTAATAGCATTTAAGGCTTCAATCACGGCGCGCATTTCCATGCGGTTATTAGTAGTGTGTGCAGCCCCTCCTGTGATTTCCTTCTCCATATTGTTCCACTGCAGTAATGCCGCCCAACCGCCTGGACCAGGATTGCCGCTACAGGCTCCATCGGTAAAAACAATAACTGTTTTTTTTCTTTTCTTAGACATATTGTTCTGTAATTGGACCTAATCTCTTTTTTAAATTCTCTGCAGCCCTGGCCACACTTTTCTCCCAATTAGCTGAATCTTTACCTGCATAAATAATACTTCTGCTGGAATTGATGAGGGGAGGACCCTGGTGTTGATCCAAAACATCTTTTAGTTTAGTAATAGAACCGCCCTGCTTGCCAATGCCGGGTATAAGCAAGGGGGCCTTTCGAAAGGATGTAATAACGGGACCTAAATCTTGTGCTTTGGTTGCACCTACAACCATTCCAATAGAAGTATCACTCGAGGTTTGTTTTTTGCTTAGCTGCTTTGAAATATAGCTTGAAATAGTCTGTCCGTCTGACAGCTCCTGAAGTAAAATATCTTTGGCCCCGGGATTGGAGGTCAAGGTAAGTACATAAACTCCTTTGGATGGATGAGACAGAAAAGGATCCAGGGTCTCAAAGCCCATGAGCGGATTTAAAGTAATGGCATCTATATCAAACTGTTCGAAAAATGCTTTTGCATAGTGTTCGGCCGTAGAGCTGATATCTCCTCGTTTAGCATCGGCAATAATAATTTTATTACTGGGGATATAGTTCAGAATTTCTTCAAAAGTATCCCAGCCATCAGGGCCCAGAGCTTCAAAAAATCCAAGATTGGGTTTGTAGGCGACACAGAAATCGGAGGTTACATCAATTACTGTTTTAATAAATCGTTCAACTTTTCGAGCAGGAGAATCACTAGACCGTTTAGGATCAGCAGGTAACCGGTCGAGGTTGGGATCAAGACCTACGCAGAGTGTTGAATTAGAAGTTTGTATGGCTGTCTTTAGTTTTTCTCTGAAAGTCATGCTGCGTATAATTTAAAGTTCAGCAGAAGATACAAACTCATTCAAGGGTTTCGAAATGTTTAGTGAATAAAAAAGGAGCCGTGGCTTACGGCTCCTTTTTTATCTAATAAGTAAGGACTAACAGCCTCAATTGTTGATCGGGAGTCCACGGGGAATAGTACCAAGATCGATAGTAGGAAGATTAGCATTATATGTATTATTGATAGTTTCGATCGTAAGATTAGCTACGATACCGTGGCCATAATTGCTGGGATGTACACCATCAAAACTAAAGAGCTCTCCGGGTACTGGACGCATCATATCTCCATTTATTTCTCTACCACCTTCACTAAGTATTTGTTGGAAAGCGGTATGGATATCTACCAGGGCATAGCCATAATTCGAAGCTGCCGAAGCTATAATACTATTGTACTCTTGAACAACACTGGTAGCTTGGGCAAGTTCAGACTGCCCCGTGGGTGGGGAAGTGATCGGCCCATCCAATACCAGATTATTTGGTACAGGATTATCCGGGGTTACGGGAGGAGGCGTATTTCCAGACTGAATTCCTGCGAAATAGTCAGATGCAGGAAGTAAGAGGAAATCATTTTCGCTCATGATCCGTGTCCCATTAGCTGTTTCTATGTAAATGGGGAGGTTGCCTTGTGGAGTTATTAATCGGTATGATTGTGTAGACTCATCATAAGTAATGATTTCCTGTTGCAACAATTGTTGCCTGAGAAAAAATACATAAGGAATACTTGTTACATCCGGAATATTATACAGGACAACATCAGCCTCTGTTTGAGCAATGCTCTGCATAGAAGCTTGGTACAATCCCTGAAAGTCACTGGGAGGTACATAGGGCTGAGTTCCTCCGCTCGTAACATAACCGAGAATATCGTTATTACCCAGCCAGAACATTACAAAAGAGGGTTGAAGGACGGCAAGCTGTTCAGCCTGTGTATTACCCATATCTCTTAATACGACATCAAAAAATGGGTTATTCTGCCGACGAGCGGAATAAGGAGCATCGGGTAAATCCTGACCCAAAAAATCAGCCAAAATGGCTCCCGGGATTCCCAGGTTATTATAGGGACGATCAAGTTCAGTATTGATAGGTTGGCCTTGCTCATCTGTTTGGCTGGGACCTGAAAGATCATTTGAAAGTCCCAGGCGTCCACCAATGCCGGGATCGCTTATTAGGGGCTGTTCGAAATTTTGAACTGATTCCATTTGTCCCGCTACTAAAGAGGGAAAAGAGTATCGCTGGGCTGTTTCAAATAAAGCATTACTTTGCGTTCCGGCAACCAAGCTATTACCTACTGCTGCAACCGTAGAAAAATCGGCATCACCACTGTTGGATTCAAAGGTTACGTCATTAAAATCTTTACAGGAATAAAGTGTCAGTGACGCTACAACGAGCGTCAGAACAAAATGAAGTGATAGTTTGCGTAATTTCATAATTGAACTCCTTTATACTTAAAATTTCATCGTTAAACCGAGAGAAGGGAGATTCGCATGGGTATTGAAAACACCATGGAAACCATTTTCTGATTCTCGATTCACACGCTCCTTGGCACGGATGAATATATACGACGCATCTACAGCCAGGTACTCTGTCAAATCGTAACTTATCCCACCTGAAAAGAGCCAACGATCGGAGTCGGGAAGAGTAGGGTCCATGTATTCCGTGGGCAGGGGGGATTCATCATAAGCTATGCCAGCACGCAGGTCCAATCCCTCAACTCCGGCATCTATATACTCTCCCCCAACGCGTAATTGCCAGGAGTTTTCATATCCTCTTGTGTTTGCGAGCTGATTTGATCCAAAAGCGGGTATCGTTTGGTCAAATTCAATGACCAGTTCATCATAGCTCGACCAGCCCCACCATAAATAATCTACTTCAAGACTCAGATTTTCAGAAGCCTGAACATTTAAGGCAGCAACCCAATTGGCGGGTAATTCAAGAGTGGTGCCTCCCTCGGTATTAGCAGGAAATAGCCCTGTGGGCAGATCGCCAAAATCAGCACTGCCACTGAATTCGGTCTCTACTTTGCTTCGATAAGTAAAACCCAGGGTTACCATTTCGCTCGGCTCATAGAGAAGACCTAAATTATAGCCGATACCTGGTTTGTCAAGTTCTCCATCCAGAGAAAAGATATCATTTTCTACGGCAAAATCTTCGACAGCGCGCGAGAGTTCCACTTTACCATGAGCGGCTATTACCAGTCCCGCTCCGACCTTAACATCGCCAATACCAAAATCGGGTAGCTGATATCCTATAGTGGGCTGAACAAAAATGGTTTCAATAGAGGTGTTAATGGCCTCCGTACGACCAACCCAGTCCTGATCCCATTTTGTCCCTAAGCCAAAGGGAGCATAAACGCCAATACCGGCCGTTAATCCCTCTTTAATTTCGTAAGAAGCATAAAAATTGGGAACAACGAAGTTCTGTTTTTCCATATCATATCTCTTATCGCTGCTTGGAAAGGCTGCAGAACTTGCAAAAGGACCTCTGAAAGTGGATCGTGGAGCAATAATTGTGGCACCTGTACTAATTCTTAACCCATCAAGGCCGCTTAATCCCGCAGGATTATAATAGATGGTAGATACATGATCAGCATAGGCAGAGAAAGCGCCAAGCATTCCAT
>CAYXVW010000132.1:0-7543 GCA_964468695.1 uncultured Balneolaceae bacterium
TGGCTTCCTCCCGCTCTTCCTGGGACATCTCCTGCTCGTGCAACTCAGCCTGATTGGCCTTTTCTTCTTCTCTCCATGGAATTCCATGCCAGGCATCAATACGCCCGTCAAAACCATTGAAACCGATTTTCATTCCTTCGTAGGGAGAATAAGTAGTGAGGGAGTAGTTTACCTGCACATCATTGGCATACTTTATTTGCACCGACATCTTATCATAAATATCGATTTCATGTCTCCATACACAGCTATCCCGGATATAACCGTCATGCTCTTCATTGGCAACATAGAGGTCCATATAAGTATCATTATTCGTGATATCCCAGTAGAAATCACACTTATCCTTATGGGGACAGGTACGGCATTTGTTGCCCCGAAACGGATGATTGCTTCCGTAATGCTCCAAGGAGCCTTCGGCATAGACTTCCACCGGATCGGAATCCAGCCACCAGTTTAAAAGGTCAAAATGGTGTGTGGCTTTGTGAACCAACAGGGTTCCACCGCTGGCTTCAATACCATGCCACCGTCGGAAATAGGAGGCACCGTGATACACATTCAGATACCAATCAAAATCAACCGAAGTAATTTTCCCAACTCTCCGGTTCACTAACATCTCTTTCAATTTTGTATGGTGTGGACTATAACGGTAGTTAAATCCTACAATAAGCTCTCCGTCTGATTTTTCCTCCGCATCCAAAATCGCCTGACACTTAATCTCATCTGTAGTCATGGGCTTTTCCGTTAACACATCAATGCCCCTTTCTAATCCCTTAATAATAAACTGGTGATGGGTAGCATCTACTGTAGTAACAATGAGCATTTCAGGTTCTGTAGTATCCATCATCTCATCAAAATCAGTAAATGTGGGACAATCAGCCCCGATGAATTCCTTCCCGTACTCCAGTCGGCCGGGATTTATATCACACAGTCCAACAAATTCGGCAATATCCCCATATTGTTCTCGTACTGTTCTACCCCAGAAGGTAATTCCCCTTATACCGGTTCCAACCAGAGCAATTTTTCGCTTTTCAGCTGAAGCAAATTTATCTGCAAAAGCGCCCATGGGCCTGGCAAACATTCCTCCCGCCATTGCCCCTGTTGCACTTTTTAAGAAATCCTTACGCGTTATATTATTTGATGCCATAATGCTACCCTTATCTTATTTTAAGTTAACTATCGTTTTTTTAAATCCCTTATTCCTGCCGGACAATTTAACGTTATCCTCTAAGGAACCAGTTACTCAGCCAGCAGCGTATCAGGATATACGGCCCTTTTTTCTTTCGCAGAAAGATAGAGTCCTTCTACAAAGGCCAGTGACTTCAAACTATCTTTTCCCGATACAACGGGCTCATTATCATTCAAAAATGCCGGCAGTATCTGGTCGTATTGTTTCTTATGATTATTTTTGGACATCCCTGCCATAGGGCTCGAAGCACCAGCCCCAGAACTTTCTTCAGTTTTTGTCTCCTCTTCATCATCAAGATCCGTTCCCCTGAGCTTTAACCGATCTCCGTCAAGGTGAGCCGTTCCGTTTTCTGCATGAATTTCAATAGCTCGATTTTGAGGAGGGACAATAGACGTGGATGCTTTGAATACCCCGATGGCCCCATTTTTAAATCGCAGGGATGCAACGGCGTTATCTTCGCCTTCTATTCTTTTATGCGTCAATGTATCTTTATAGGCCTGGAGCGATTCCACATCTCCACAAAGCCACAACAGCAAGTCCACGGTATGGATGGCCTGATTAATTACAGCGCCACCCCCATCCAGTGAAAGCGTTCCACGCCAACCGGCGCTGTCATAATATTCCTGATCCCGGAACCATTTCACAGAGGCGTCCACCATTACTATCTTTCCCAACGCCCCCTCATCCATAATACTTTTCAGCTTTTTGACATCCTCGATAAACCGGTTTTGATAGATAACCGCCAGCTTCACTTTGTTCTTTTGACAGCGGTCAATCAACCGGCGAGCACGATCCAGGGAAACCTCTATTGGTTTCTCAATAATTAAATGCTTTCCCGCCTCCGCAGCTTTTGCTCCGTAATCCAAGTGAGTGCCACTGGGCGTACAAACAACTACTACATCAAGATCACCTTCGGCAAGAAATTCCTGGTAATCACTGTAACCCTTAACCTCAAATTTATTACAAAAAGTAGCCAGATTTGACTCAGTTCTGCTGAAGGCCGATATCAGCCGTCCGTATTCCGTCTCTGCTATTGCTTCAGCATGAGTGTCGGCAATAGTTCCACAGCCAACAAGTCCGATATTAAATTCTTTCTTCGGTTTCGCCATTCAACTACGTATCTAAAAATCTAATCTGATAATAAATTGTTTCTAAAAATTATTGCACTTTTTTCCAAAAAGTAATCCCTATACCCAGTTTAAGAAAGCAATGATTATAGACCTGCAAAGCCAATTTAACCGGTTACTTGTATATATAATAAAAAAAACGAAAAGACAATTTTTATTATACTTCCCATAAGTAAATCACAGATAACACCATTCATTCAATTATTTTGCAAAAAAATTTAGACTGATTACAAATAATTAGGATTATAAACTTATCAAATTGAGTTGGTAGCCATCTACTGTTTTACGGAAATCAGCGGGATAAAGTGACCGATACTCATGATCAGCGCTCTCCAGATCTATTATTTTAAGCACATCAATTGACGGAAAGCTTTTTTTCAAATGATGAATATCCTCGATTGACCACTTTATTTTGGCATCACAGTATTTTAGCGCATCATTATCCTCTTCCAGACTTTCCAAAAAAGCGGGTTCAGCGCTGTCAAATAAATAATAACTCCCGGGAAAATGCTTGCACAGCGATTGAAACAGTTGTTGAACCTCTTTATCCGGGAAGTAGATAACCGAAGCTTCTGAAATAAATAAGCAAGGACCCTTACTTTCCTGCTTAACTTTTGTGATCCACTGCTCATCAAAGGCGGAAAAGGGGAGGAATGTACGCCTGTCCGTTTCCACAAAAAATTGCTTCCACACCTCATGAACTTCAGGTACATCCAAGTCATACCACCGAACCTTACCATTATCCAGACGTTCGAATCTTGAATTGAGTCCACAGCCCAACTCTACGACTGTAATAGAAGGATTTTCTTTCAGGATATTTTCCACCAAGCGATCAATGATGGTGGTGCGAATAGTGGTGCGCAGCATGCTCCGCTTTGAATCGGGATCGAGGAATTTTTCAAAATCATAATCCAGTGACTCAAAAACTTGCACTGATTTCTTATCCTTTAGGATCCCATCAGCCTTTTTTGTTTCCAAAGCTCGTCCCATTAATGGGATGAGTAATGTTTCTGACACCCCGCTTAATTTCAAATCGTTCATATTTATATAGTAATCCTATGTTAAGATTGTGGACTAAAACACCCCATATAATTAATATATATTATCTATTTAAGAAAGGAGTTTATTACCTGAGCATTATAATGTAAGGAGATAAGATGAAAAACATGGCTTATTTAAGCGTCCACGCTTAAAGCAACATAATTATTATTCCAGGCCTGGACGCCTGCCTATGCCGAAGCTTTTTTGGACGGATTGCTGATCGATCTGTTGTTTGGGTCCGCGCAGTCAGGCTTATCATAGCGAGAATTGTGTCGTCCTGTCCACCAACTGGTGGATCAGAATTTCGTAAAAGCCTGTAATGTTGATATAGGCTAACAGCAGATTAACACTTACTACCACCGCGAGATCCCGGATCGGGGTCCGGGATGACGCGTGACTAATATTTTATCTAAAAGCTTTGCAAAACCCTCTATCATGTTATTCTCGACTTGTTTTAGAATCTGATTTTTGGGATTTAAGCCATTTAAACGAAGATCCTAAACTAAATTAAGGGTTGACATCTTATATTTTGCATAGCCTTCTACCTATTTAAAGGAGGTGTATATTATTAATCGTTTACTCCTCAAAGACCAACGCATCGGGTTCAGCTCCCAGCTCTTTTAGGTATTCTATCATCACCTCATTAAAAGGCATAGGGCCGCATACATAAAAGGGCTGATCAAAATCGTCGATCTGCTCCTTCAGAAAGGATTTGTCAATAAATCCATCCAGATAAATATGTTCATCGGTTGGTTCATCTGTGATCACATTGATAAAATCATCTCCCAGCATCGCCTCAAACTCATCCTTAAGGATGATATCTTTTTCCGTTTTGTTGGAGAAAATAAGCTGATTTCCCTCAATTTTTTCCTCGCGGGCCAATCGCCGCAGGATCGCAATAAACGGAGTGACGCCCGCACCGCCTGCCAAAAAGACACCGGGTCCCTTATATTGAATAGTTCCCCATGGATCATCAATTATCAATTGATCTCCGACATTCAGGGTATCCAGTTTATGCGTTACCCCATTATGGTCGTCATAAATTTTTATTACAAACTCTAAATCAGGCTCGCCGTTCAGGCTTGTAAATGTAAAAGGTCTTTTTTCGTCTCTCCAGTCGGGCTTATCAATCGATACTTCTGTAGCCTGACCCGGGATAAACTCAAAGCCCTCGGGCTTATCCACCTTAAACCGTTTAACATCGTGAGTGACCTGCTTGATATCTCGAATTGTTACGTTGTAACTCATAATTATTGCTTAATGATTTCCGGATGTTCGTTATATGAATGCATTTCAGCTCTGCTTCATTCACCAAACTAATAAAACTCCGGTACAGATGGAATGGAAGCTAACTCACATATGTTATTTAGTTCAATGTTAAACTAATTTGAACCAAAATCTATTTCCTTTTTTATGAGCACTCTTGAAGCTGAAGTAACATCTAAAAAAGCAGACACTGATTATCCCATTCATACACTATTAAAAAACAGATGGAGTCCCCGTTCTTTTTCGGATGAATCCATTGATACCGAATTAATTAATCAACTTTTTGAAGCAGCACGGTGGGCTCCTTCCTCTTACAATGAACAGCCCTGGCGATTTATCGTAGCCCGGAAAGAAGATGAAGAAGCATTCAAAAAACTCTCGAAAGTGGCAAATGACTTTAACCGAAACTGGGCTACAGACGCGCCGGTTTTAGTATTGGGACTTGCCAAAAAAACATTCGATCGGAATGGGCGCACCAATAAACATGCTGCTCACGACTTGGGACAGGCTATTGCACATTTAACATTTGAAGCCACCCGCCACGATCTGTTTGTACATCAGATGGCAGGTATACTACCCGATAAAGCCCGCGAGCTGTATGAAATCTCTGATGAATTTGAACCCTTCACAATGTTTGCCATCGGCTATAAGGATAACCCACAATCATTGCCCGATCAATTAGCGGAATCTGAAACGAGCCCCCGCAGCCGAAAAGAACTCGATGATATTGTTTTTGACGGAGAATGGGCAGAGGAGTAATAATACAGGGCTGCCGGCGATAACATCCATATAGTACTGGCTGGCAGCCTTAACTTCTCATCTATCGCTATATTGTTCTGTTCAAACCCATCATTTATTTATCCCGTCCCATCTATTTGAGCTCATTCTCTCCAGCTTTACGTATATATAAGTAGCTATGGCATTGGGATTATGATAATTATATAAAGGGGTACAATACAATTACACTTTATTACCTACTCCTTCCTAAACATCCAAATGCCTGGCTATTTACTATTTAACCTAACTACATCAATAGGCTATGGGCTTTGATTTTAAGAAAGCAGAACAATCACTGGATAATTTATCCTTTCCGGATCGACTGAAATCAGTAGGTCACCTCGTTAAACACACCTTCACCATCATCGGGGAAGATGAGGATATCATCAAACCCTGGATCCGCATGCTGATATACAACCTGGTTATGGTCAGCGGTCTTTTCTATGCCTGGCTGGGCTGGTGGTATGATTTACCGTTAGAAGGATGGGGACTTTTTCTTTCCATCGTGCTTTTCATCTATAAATACTTCTACTATAACAAACAAGAGATGCGGATGAGTCATATCGTTTATGAAACGATTATAGGCAATGATCCATCCTATAAGTCGGCGGTAACAGCCTGTAAGCCTATCCAATCACAAACCCGGAAGATCGCCTGGCTGGATATCGGTATGTCCTTCATCAACAAGGCAAAATTTGCCGGTGGGGGCTTTCTGATGATGCTTATCCGGCTTTTCATCGCCGGCATTGGCGAAGTCTGGGATCTGGTCAACCATTACCTGCTGCCCTCCGTGGCCGTTGACCGACTGGATATCAAGCCGGCTGTCAAAAAGATGAAAAACCTTAAAAGCCAAGTGCCAGAGTCTTTGGTGGGCGTCTTTGGCATTGATTTCCTAGGCAGTGTAACCCGGCAGATTGTAGTACCCATCTATATTGGACTGGGTATTATTTCCATTGGACTCGGTATTTGGCTGTCGGGATATCTCCCCTCCACCGAAATTCAAGGCTCGGAAGTACCTACCGAATACTGGTTCACCCCCCTGCAGTTCAGCTGGGTTCCCGTTATCATTGCCCTGTGGATTGGCAAGTTGATCAGCAGCGCCATCGAACGGACCGTAACCGGTATAAAAGTGATTTACTTCACTATTTTCTACACCAAAATCACTCACCCGGAACTTATTATGGATAAGCTGCAGGACGACCTGTTAGATTACCTCAAGCTTAAAGAAGTGGATGAGGTCAAGGATTTAGATAAGCAGGAAACGGAAGATCCTGACGCTAACTAAAACATTTACCAATGAGACAGTAGCCGCAGCCTTGTAAGAAGCTTTGCAAAACCTCCTTGTAAGGTAAACAGTCCGGGCTTATAGCACCCGGACGTGCTTACGCTGAAACTGCTTATTTTAAGTTCTCCTCGAAAAAGGATACCGTTTTTTGCCAGGCATCTTTGGCGGCCTCTTCCTGATATCGCGTTCCAGAAGGATTCGCAAACGCATGGCCCGCTCCATCATAAATATGGATGGAATTGGAAACTCCCACTTCATTTAACGCAGATTCAAAGGCCTTTACTTCTTTAGGTGGAATTCCCTCATCTTCGGCGCCAAAAATTCCGAGAACCGGCATCTGAAGTTCTTTAAGCTGCCCGGTATCGGTCACCAGGCGTCCGTAATAGATAACGGTAGCATCAATCTTATCGGGATGGGCCAGGGCTGTTTGCAGCGACCAGGCACCTCCAAAGCACCAGCCGATAACACCAATATTCTGGGCATTTTCCTGCTCCGTCAGGTAGTTATAGGCCTGGGTCAGGTTATCAACTGCTTCTTCTTCATCAACTGAACCCGCATAGGTTCCGGCGCTGTCGGGCGATTCCGCTACCTTTCCTTTATAAAGATCCACGGCCAAGGCAGTGTATCCCTCGCCGGCCAGCTTATCCGTCATGTTGCGAATGTTATCATTGAGCCCCCACCATTCGTGAATAACAATAATACCGGGCATATTTTTATCCGCATTTTCGGGCTTTGCCAGGTAACCGGTGATCTCCGTTCCGTTAACCGTAGCATACCTTACTTCCTCTCCGGCTGCTTCAACCGACTGGACTAAATCTGAGGATGCGTTCTCAACCGGCCGGTCGCCTTCATGCTCCATTGACA
>CAYXVW010000133.1:0-7450 GCA_964468695.1 uncultured Balneolaceae bacterium
ATCATCAAGCGTAATTTTACCGATTTCGCTTCGCATGGTTGTTTGTGCGAGGTTGATGGCGGCTAATTTGTAATTGCCAATACCATAGCTGGCTTTATAGGCATCCATCACTTTCACATAAACAAGTCCATCAACTTCAACCTCGATGTTATCCTTAGTAATACAGGTCTGGCTGGGCACATCAATAACCTGTTCCCGCATTTCCTGCCGATAGGCGGGACGATCTACAAAGGGAATCAGGAAATGGAGTCCGGGTTTAAGGGTTTCAATGTATTTTCCGAGTCGTTCCTGAATAACTTCTTCGCGCATCTCTACGATGATAAATACCTTCGTAAAGATAAAGACGCCCAGGGCGATAATGATTAGTAAGGTCGTCCACATGTGATATAAGTTTAAATTGAAATGAAAATGATTAAAATTTAGAGCAGGCTAATTCTATTATTCTTCAATTTCGTCAACAGGTTCGACAATCCAGGTAACGTTATCCCGATAGCGGATTTTAGCTTTAGACCCGGCCGGAATTTCACCTTCCAGTGTTTTGGCCTGCCAGGAGATCCCCTGAAAACGAATACGTCCCGAATTATCGTCAGGATTAACCGATTCAACCACATCTACAACCTGATCCATGGCCTCGACATCTTCATTAGCCAGCTTATAGCTGCTTTCCCCACCCCAGTATTTCATTAAAAGCGGACGCATAGCAAGAATGAGGGCTACTGATGTAAAAAGCCAGGTGATGACCGAAGTAGCAGGATCTTCTAAAATACCCATCCAGCGTAAAACGCCCACGAACAGTCCGCTAACGCCAAGGAAAAAGGATACGCCTCCGGGAATTAATGTTTCAATAATCATCAGCACAATGCCCCCGATAAAGAAAATCATTGTGAGTGTCTCTGCATCCATCGCAAGTCTCTTTGTAAATATTTGTTTTTTTGCAGTATAGCTAAAATTTGAATTTTGACAAACCTTAAAATGGGATTTTGAAAATAGGAACAGCTATTGGCATTCGAGAAATAAAAAATGGGCTTTTTTAAAGAGCCGACCCTGATCTAAAGCTATTAACTTTTGGAAAATTATGCTGGGGGGGGCATATGGTCCAATAGTTATTACAAGGATGATGGGATGTGTCTATTTCATCCTAAGATGTTGTTTTTGCTTGTTATAGAAGAGGGATATATCACATAAAGAAAAGGAAACAAAAGATTAGAAAAATCTAATGGAACCGAATGGGAAGCTGAATGTAAAAAAAAGTAGAATTTTTTGTAACAAATCGCTCGCAAAACACTCTTGTTATATGAAGGGAACAATTAAATATCATGAAACCACTACAGACTTGCTTAATAAACCTCATATGAAGATAATGAAGAAAAAAGTTTTAATTGTTGAAGATGAGAGGATTATATCACTTCTCATAGAGCGAATGGTAGAAAATATGGGGCATGAGGTTATCCATAAGGTGTCTTCTGGTGAAGAAGCTGTTTCTTGTGCTTTAGAGGATGAGCCCGATATTATTTTAATGGATATTCGCCTGGAAGGAGAACTAAACGGCATAGAAGCGATGTCAAAGATCCGGGAGAACAAGAATATACCCGTTATTTATATTTCCGGAAATACGGATGTACTGCATCAGGGAAAGTTAAACAGATCGGAATACATTGACTTTTTAGCAAAGCCGGTAACCCTTTCTGAATTGAGTCGTTCTTTTAGCTTAGCTTCCTGAAATGAAGATTTATGAGCTTAGAAGCTTAGTATTTTAATGCAATGGATTTATACAGGCTCATGCCAGCAATGGCATGAGCCTGTATAATTTGAACTAAAAAAGCTTATCTAGCAGTCTATATCGTGTAACTTCCCCCTATCTTGGAACATAAGCAGATTGTTTGTGATACAATATGATTGAATTCCAATCACAAATTATTTGCTATGAAAAAATTACTACTATTACCATTATTTGCTTTTCTGTTTACACCATTTATGTCCCAGGCTCAAACCAGTTCCAGTGGCTCTGCCATTGAAAATACTTTGGGTATTGGTCCTCGACTGGGATATTATAAAGCTGATAATGCCGAAGAAGGAAGCTTTTATGGCGGTGCTCAGGTTCGAGCACGGTTAGGACGGGTAGTTGGTCTTGAAGGAGCGATCGATTATCGTACTGCCCAAGAGTATGATTTAGGAGAGTTCTCTGCAGATGTCCGCCAAATACCGGTAACGGCCTCTGCTTTGCTTTTTCTCCCGGTTAGTGAATCTTTCCAGCCATACGGCGTAGCTGGTCTGGGCGCATACTACGATATGATCGATTATAATGAAGAGGCCGAGAACATACCGGGCCTTGAGGATGACCACAGCGTAGATTTTGGTTATCATCTGGGATTCGGTATGGAGCTGCCCTTTAACCGAAATACAGCCCTGAATGTCGATTATCGGTATATCTTTTTAGACCCCGGAAGTGATTCTTTCGGAGATGTGGAAGATGCCGATTTTAGCGGTAACGTATTGACGGTAGGCTTAATGTTCTATATGTAACTTAAAACCTCAATTTTATTCTGAGATAAGGAGAAGTCCGCCTTTGGGCGGGCTTTTCTTTTTAGTGGAGAATTAGGTGCAATTCACACTTGTTTCTTTGGCTTAAGCTTTACAACTTCAAAGGCATTTAAAACGAATCTAAATTATTTTTGTTTTTAGTATAGTCATGCCTCAGATAAAATTGCCAGAAGTTGAGCTTAACATATATACGCCCAGAGATCCAGTAGAAGTTCCCATCGTTGAAAATTATATATGTACAAAAGAAAATAGTCCTAATTTTGTTCGGCATGTAACCTTTGACATCGCTGGAACAGACTTGGTCGACCATGTCCGTGTCGGACAGTCGATTGGAATTCTCCCTCCGGGAGAAAATGAGAAGGGGAGGCCTTATAAATTGCGGCTATACTCGGTTTCCTCGCCGACAGAAGGAGAAAATGGGCAATCACATCTTATTTCTACGACCGTAAAGCGTACTATTGAAGAGTTTGATAATAATGAGCTTTATCTGGGGATTTGCTCCAACTATTTGGCCGATTTGCAGCCGGGAGATAAGGTCAAGATGACAGGACCTAGTGGCCGCCGGTTTTTACTTCCGGAGAATGCAACTGATTTTAATTATGTGATGTTTGCTACTGGCACGGGCATCGCTCCATATCGGGGTATGATCATGGATTTACTTGATGCCGGTATGGAAAATGATATCATTCTGATATTTGGATGCGCCTATCGTACTGATCTCCTTTATGCCGATTATTTTGAATCGCTGGATGAAGAGTACGATAACTTTCAGTATTTGCCTTACATATCGCGCGAAGCCCGACGCTCAGACGGTAGTAAAAAGTATGTTCAAACTTGCCTTTGGGACGATGCAGAATTACTGGATCCTATACTAAAGAAGGACAATACGCTTCTATATATATGTGGACTTAAGGGTATGGAAGCGGGTATATACCGGGCATTGGCCAAGAAAAATATGCGTGAATATCTGGATATCCGGGAACCCGCCGCGGAAAAAGAGCCTGAGGAGTGGAACGAAAAAGATCTTAAAAGATATGTTAAACCAGCGAACCGGACGTTTGTAGAAGTCTATTAGAAGTATAGCCATTAGGAATTTGGTTAAAGGTCATATGTTGGAGGTTAAATATTGACTGTTGAGTAAACTTTTAACATTCAACTTTTCAACCAGCAACCACTATTAGGATTTGCTGGCTTCATTATCAATATTTGTAATACCCCCGGAAACGATATACTTCATAATGCTTGTGGAATCAATATCCAGGGGATGAACATTATCGGCGGGTACAAAATATAGATTCCCTGAGAAGTTGTAGGAGTGAGGACAGTAAACCGCAACCCGGTCTGTTATTCCTAACTCCGAAAGATCTTTTTGAGTTACAAATCCCATACGCTGGATTGTGGTATCTCCAAAATCAACCATTACCGGCTTGTTAAACCGTTTTTTATCACCTACAAAGGCTTCCGTCAGGTCTTTTAGAGCGGTGTAAATAATTTTGATAATGGGAACGCGTTTTAGCAGTCGCTCAAAGTAGGTTACCAGGGGACGGGTGAAAGTAAGTGAAAATATATATCCAATAACTGAAATACCGAGAAATACAGTGATGATGCCCAATCCGGGGATATCAATATTCAACCATTCAAAAAGCAGATTGTTTAGGACCCGGTTAGACCACACGATAGCTGAATAAATAATATATGCTGTGACTCCCAGTGGAAAAACAAGTAGGAGTCCCCGAAAAAAATTGTTTAGTATTGGACGCATTGGAATTGGCTTAAATTGATAATTTGGCTGCGTATCCCTTAAATACAAAGTTTGATGTAAATTTGTAAGTGATAAGGATGAGTTCAACACTATTTTTTACTATTTTCAACGAGCTGTAATTTTATGAACAAGTAAAAGTTAGTTTCATGTCTCACAAGAGCTCTGCTCAGATACGCCAGGATTTTTTAGATTTCTTTAAGGAAAAGGAGCATCTGCCTGTGCCAAGCGCACCGGTAGCACCGAAGGACGATCCTACGCTGTTGTTTACCAATGCGGGAATGAATCAGTTTAAGCCCATTTTTTTAGGAGAGCAGTCCGGCTATAAAAAAGAAGGGGAAACCTGGAAGCGTGTTGTCGACAGTCAGCGCTGTATACGGGTTAGTGGAAAACATAATGATCTCGAAGAGGTGGGACACGATACCTATCACCATACTCTTTTTGAAATGCTGGGAAACTGGTCGTTCGGAGATTACTTTAAGCGCGAAGCCATTCGCTGGGCCTGGGAGCTGTTAGTTGATGTTTGGGGACTCGAAGCTGACCGCCTCTATGCTACCGTTTTTGAAGGCGATGAAGAGGACGGGTTACCGGTAGATGAGGAGTCTATTGAACTCTGGAAGGAGGAAACTGATATCAATCCGGATCATATCCTGAAATTTGATAAAAAGGATAACTTCTGGGAGATGGGAGAGACCGGACCCTGTGGCCCCTGCTCCGAGGTACATATCGATCTCCGTCCCGAGGAAGAGCGAGCTAAGAAGCCCGGCGCCGAACTGGTGAATATGGATGATCCCAAGGTGATGGAGATTTGGAATCTGGTTTTCATCCAGTTTAACCGTCAGCCCGATGGCACGCTGGAAAAACTGCCCGCACAACATGTGGATACGGGCATGGGATTTGAACGTATTTGTGCAGTATTGCAAGATAAGCGCTCTAATTATGATACGGATCTCTTTGAACCGCTGCTCACAAAAATAGGAGAACTTGCAGATGTACAGTATGGCGATGATGAGCAGACCGATATTGCTATGCGGGTAATCGCTGATCATATCCGTGCGGTGAGCTTCTCCATCGCGGATGGGGTTTCTCCGGGAAATGAAGGCCGGGGTTTTGTGGTCCGGCGTATATTGCGCCGTGCTATTCGTTACGGCTGGGACCGCTTAAACTTAAAGGAGCCATTCTTTCATAAGCTTGTGCCGGTACTTTCCAAACAGTTTGCAGATGTGTTTCCGGTACTGGATCAGCAAAAAGCCTATGTTAAGAATGTGGTTAGATCCGAAGAGCAGAGCTTCTTAAATACATTAGGGCAGGGGATCGAGCTCTTTGAAGATATTACTGAGAATAAGGATTATGTTACCGGGGAAGAGGCATTTAAGTTGCACGACACCTATGGGTTTCCTATTGATTTGACCAAGCTAATGGCCCGCGAGCGAGGGGTTGAGGTCGATGAAGAAGGATTTGAAGAACGCATGCAGGAACAGAAGGAGCGAGCCCGGGCTTCCGGCAAGTTTAATGTGGACCAATCCTCGCAAAAAGACTGGATAATCGTTACGGATACGGATGAGTTTACCTTTACCGGCTATGACGAATTGACTTCCGAGGCGCGGATAAAGGCGTTGCGCCAGGATGAAGATCAACAGGCCATTATTTTGGATAGAACTCCTTTTTATGCTGAAAGTGGGGGTCAGGTAGCCGATACGGGAGTTATCAGTAACGGAGAGGAACACCTGCGGGTTATGGATGTACAGAAGTCGCCCGACGGTTATATCCACTTTGTGGATAAGCTGCCGGAAAATCCAGCCGGCCAGTGGCAAGCAATAGTTGATGAAAACCGCCGGCGCGAGATCCGTAAACATCACACCGCAACTCATTTGGTTCATGCCGCTTTGAAGAAAGTTTTGGGGGATCATGTGGCTCAGAAAGGATCACTGGTAGATGACAAGCACCTGAGATTTGATTTCTCCCATTTCGAGCAGCTCACTTCCGGCGAATTGGAAGAGATAGAAGAAATGGTCAATGATAAGATCCAGCAGAATATTTCCAAGACTGAAGAACGTGAGGTTCCCATCGATGAGGCAAAGGAACGAGGGGCTACGATGCTGTTCGGAGAAAAATACGGAGATCGCGTTCGGGTTATTAGCTTCGATCCGGATTATTCGATGGAGCTCTGCGGGGGGACGCATGTGGATGCTACCGGAGAGATCGGGTATTTCCGATTTATAGGGGAATCGTCAGCTGCTGCCGGCGTGCGCCGAATTGAAGCCCGGGTGGGTAGAAGTGCTGATGAATATCTGCGTACAGAACAGCAAATACTGGATAGCATACGAGCCGAGATCGGTCAGAGTGAGGATCTTGTAAAAGATATCCATACTCTTATTGAGGAGCGCAAGTCGCTCGAAAAAGAGGTGGAAAGGTTACAGCATCAACAAAGTTTATCTCGTTTGAATACCCTTATTAATGATGCTCAGGAATTGGATGAAGGTATTAAATTAGTGAAAGGGGAAATACCCGAGGCTGATATGGATCTGCTAAAGCAGCTGGGGTACGAATCCCTCGATAAAAATAAAAAAGGCACAGTTACAGTTCTGGGACGTCGCGATGAGGATGAAGGCAAGGTTTATGTGATGGCTGCTATAAGTGATGACTTGATATCTGAAAAGAGTCTTCAGGCTGGTTCCCTGGTTGGTACGCTTGGGAAAATGCTTGGTGGCGGTGGAGGCGGACAGCCAAACCTGGCAACAGCCGGGGGACGTCAGCCAGAGAAGCTCAAGGAAGTGTTTGATCAATTGCCGGCTATTATTAAGGAGGAAACTGATTCCTGATTTTAGTATAAATAATCTTTCTCCCGGGAAGATCTCAAATAGTATAGTTTAAGTACTGTTTAGGGCCAATAAACGGGATTATAGAACAGCCGGACAGCAAGAAAAATGGTACCCAAAGAGTAGTAAAGTGAAAATGAAACGTTTTTTAACGCTTGATGTCTGTAATTTTCCAAAAAATTTAGGTATATTTTCAGACTGTAAAATTCGAGAAATTTCAATATTGACGTTTGTTGTCATAGAAATATATTATGGCTAAAGATAAGAAAGAAACAAAAGAACAAATACAGTTTACGCCTTCGGGGACCGGAATTCGTACCAATGGACAGAT
>CAYXVW010000134.1:0-7448 GCA_964468695.1 uncultured Balneolaceae bacterium
CAAGAATTGCACTTGGATTCTCTAACGTATTGGGACGTTTGACAATATTAAGCTTCGCATTCTTTTTAACATTATTCCAGGTATCAAAAGAAGCATCAATAGCTGGAGTGCCGTCAAGTTGGTCGGGTGTTCCAAAGTTAGCAGGAGCAAAAGGTTCCCAGACAGTGTAAGTTAGATTGTTACCGTCAGCATTCCTCCGTTCATCCCCGGGTACCCATTGAGAGCTGAGACGCTTCTGACGGTCATTGGCGTATATGGTTTGACCAACTTCTGTAGCGCCCCCATTTCCAAGGGTAACGGTTTCGGCATGAGAGAGACGAATATTTTTTCCACTTTCGGCCAGAGCTTCGTTGATATCCTCAAGGCTTGTAATGGAATCAAGATTAATATCTCGCAAATCTTTAAGTCCATTCATGCTCTTTGCTTTTGGCTGAATGGAAGGAGAGGGTTTATCCTCTTCTGCGGTAGAATAGATAGAAGATTCGCTGCATGATGCGAGTAGAAAAGCTCCCATCAATACTATACCAATTGTTTTTACTTTGTTTATTAACATAGTACCTCTTGATATGATTTAGAATTGACTGCTTCTTTAAGGCTAAGCATCCCTATATATTTAGATGCTTAATAAGTATAATAATTATAATTAATAAATCAATGGAAGGGATAGGGCTTCGGTAAAATTGTCTGTTCCTATCATATATAGAGTAAAAGATAGAGAAAGAGAAAGGAATTGGCCTTCATCCCGGTATAACATACCGGAATGAGACCAGAAAGACTGTAATGCTGTTATAAGAAGTAGAGGTGCCTAAATTATTTTGCTTTCTTTCCTTTTTTTGCAGCTCCGCTCTCAAAAGCTGCTTTCTTAACAGCTTTGGCCACATTCCGCACCACCTGTTTATTAAATACGCTGGGTACAATATACTCCTCTCCCAAATCTCCTTCTTCAATACAATTGGCTATGGAGTGAGCCGCTGCCAGTTTCATCTCTTCGTTGATATCTTTGGCTCTGGCGTCCAGGGCACCGCGGAAAAGTCCGGGGAAGGCCAGAACATTATTAATTTGATTGGGATAATCGCTTCTTCCCGTGGCAATGATGCGGGCAATAGAATGAATTTCCTCGGGCCTGATCTCGGGTACGGGATTTGCCAAGGCGAATACAATTGGATCTTTTGCCATACTTTCAATCGCTTCCCGGGGCACAATACCGGGTCCACTAACACCTATCAGCAGGTCGGCACCAGCTACAGCATCCATAAGCGAGCCGGAACTGTTATCCGGATTGGTATTCTCTGCAATCCATTTTTTACTGGTTTCATATTCTTCGAGGTTTTCCCGATTGATAATACCATCTCGGTCGCAGCAAAGAATTTCTCCGGCTCCGGCTTCAAGGAGTATTCGCGTAATAGCCACACCGGCGGCACCGGCTCCCACAATTACAGTTCGCAGGTCACCTAATTCCTTGCCAATGACCTTAAGCGCATTGATTGTAGCGGCCAGTGTAACCACGGCGGTCCCGTGTTGGTCGTCGTGAAATACAGGAATATCCAATTTTTCTTTGAGCTGTTGCTCGATCTCAAAACAGCGGGGAGCGCTGATATCTTCCAGGTTTATGCCTCCAAAACCCGGTGACATCCACTTTACGGCATTGACAATTTCATCTACTTCCTGAGTATCCAGGCAGATAGGATAAGCATCTACATCCGCAAACTCCTTAAATAACATCGCTTTTCCCTCCATTACAGGCATAGCAGCTTCCGGACCAATATTGCCAAGACCCAGTACCGCCGAACCATCACTTACAACAGCTACGGAGTTTTGTTTAATGGTAAGAGTATGGGCCTTTTCTTTATCTTCTGCAATAGCTTCACATACCCGACCGACGCCCGGTGTATAGGCCATAGAAAGTGCATCACGGGTATTAACCGGCACCTTATTTTCAATCCGAATCTTTCCGCCAAGGTGGAGAAGAAATACTCGATCAGATACATTGTGTACCTTTATTCCATCAAGCTTTTTAACCTCTTTTACAATGGAACGGGAATGTTTTTCATCCCGGGCACTTACTGTCAGGTCGCGCACCTTATAGCGTCCTTCGACCTTTACAACATCTACGGCACCGGGATCTCCTTTCTGTTCGGCAATTACGTTAAGTACTTTAGCCAACATACCGGGCTTGTTTTCGATATACAAACGCATGGTAAAGCTGTAGCTGACACTTGGCTGTATTTCACTCATTTAGACTCTTTTTTGATTGAATTTGTTAACAGAAATAATGGCTGATTAAAGCAAGAAGATACGAAAAATTAAAAAGATTTAAATCTATACGGGGATATTAAAAAGTGATGTGTTTCTTACCTTAAATATTAAGCAGGAATTCAATTTAACCCGTAAAATATTATTTGCGATGAACATAGGCAATGGTTGAGGAGGAGGCAGGAAAAGGCTCTTTTAGGACTTAATATGTAATATATTTGCTAACTTTGGTGGAAGCTATATAATTTCCTACTTTAAAAATGCTTTGACGGCTGAAAATTTGATTGGGCATTTAATATATCCAGATCCTTCCTCTTAATACCTGGACATAATTTTTTAAATAAATAATTAATTATGCAATGGAAAAAAGATTTGAATCCTGATCTTGTAGAATTTTTAACCCAGAAAGGCACACCCCTCGATTATATTTTAGATTCTTTTCCTGATATAGTGGTAATAGAGGACCTCGATTTTAATGTGGTCGCCGTCAATGAAAGTGCCGAATCAATTCTGGGATATAAAACTTCGGAATTAATTGGTGAACCAGTAAAACGTTTTTATGCCGAACCGGCTGAATTTGAGAAAAGAGAAACAGAAGATCTCTTTGAAAATTCTAATAGAAATTCCATTACATTTGAAGTTTGCTATCGCAAAAAAAACGGAAGTATCCTGGAAGCCGAAACTGTTTTAAAGAAAATAAAAACCGAGGAGAATGAAGAAATAGGCTATCTGGGAGTCGTAAGAGATATTTCGAAACGAAAGAAGGCCAGCCGGGAAGTCCAGAAATTTTATTCGCTGCCCCTAAATCTAATGTGTACGGCTACTCCCGATGGCTACTTTGAAGAGATCAATTCCCATTTTGAAGAAGTGCTGGGATATTCCAAAGAGAAATTGTTGAGCGATCCGTTTGCCGAATTTATTCATCCTGAGGATGTCGAACCTACCATGGATGAGATAGGAAAGTTAGCCTCCGGAGAACGCGAGGTTACAGTAAGCTTTGAGAACAGGTTTCGCCGTAAAGACGGTTCC
The DNA here is from genome assembly GCA_964468695.1 of uncultured Balneolaceae bacterium. GTDB lineage: Bacteria > Bacteroidota > Rhodothermia > Balneolales > Balneolaceae > Fodinibius. The sequence goes on from CAYXVW010000134.1 coordinate 3,283, forward strand.
TATTGCTGGCTGGCGTGGACGGCAACGTTTGATGAAGAATCGGGCCGGCTTTATGCCATTGCACAGGATATTAACGATCGCAAGGAGCTAGAACAAGAGTTTATTGACGCAAAAGAAAAAGCGGAAGAAGCCAATAAGGCAAAAAGCCATTTTGTTGCGAATATGAGCCATGAAATTCGTACTCCCATGAACTCTATTTTGGGATTTGCGGATATGATGCAAGAGCTGGCTGATAGCGATTTGGAGAAAGAGTATATCGAGAACATCCGCAAGAGTGGCAAAAACTTACTAAAATTGATCAATGATATTCTTGACCTCTCAAAAATAGAATCTGGTAAAAAAGAAGTTAATAGACACCCGGTCAATATTGAGCGGGTAGTAGATGAAGTAAAAAGTATATTTTCTCTGCAGGCAGGTGATAAAGGACTGGAATTACGGTCAACTATTGACAATGATCTTCCCGCCGCTCTTTTGCTGGATGAAATGAAACTGCGCCAAATTTTGGTAAATCTTATGGGTAATGCCATTAAGTTTACTGAGAAAGGATTTATCGAAATTGGGATAAAATCAGAGGCAATTAGTGAAACACAAAGCCATGTTAACCTGGAGTTATATGTAAGGGATACGGGGATTGGTATTTCGGAGGCCAAACAGGAAACAATCTTTCGAGAATTTGAACAGGAAGATTATTCTACTTCCGACAAATATGGCGGTACCGGTTTGGGACTGTCTATTTCCAATCGCCTGGCTCAGCTCATGGATGGTTCCATTGACGTAGATAGTATACAGGGTAAAGGAAGTACTTTTACGGTATATTTTCCTGAAGTGCCTATCTCTACGATGCTAGAGGATACAAAGGAAAAAGTAGGGGACCGGTATAATATTGCGCTCAATAAGGGAAAAATACTGGTGGTTGATGACATTCAGTTAAATCGTCAGCTGATTGTTGAATTTTTAAAAGGATACCCCATTAAGGTAATTGAAGCAAAAAATGGAATGGATGCCGTACGGATAGCAAGGGAGGAAGATCTGGATCTTATCTTCATGGATATAAAAATGCCAAGCATGAGTGGAGTGGAAGCCATGAGACTGATAAAAGAAAATAAAAAGAATCTCCCTGTAATTGCTTTAACAGCTTCTATTTTTGATGTGCATTCAGAGCAGGAAAAAAATATTTGGTTTGACGGCTATTTGCGAAAGCCGGTCGATCGTATTCAAATTTTGGAAGAATTGGAGCGCTATATCGGTTTGGAAAAAGGAAAAGAACACCAGTCAGTAATCACTGGGCCTGAGAGGTCTAAAAAAATAACTTCTCCTAAATTTAGCGAGGAGGAAAAAAAGAAGCTGGCAAAAAAACTGGATGATCAAATATCAGGTATTATTGCAGAGTTGGATACAGAATCGATCATGATGGACCAATACAAGGATCTTCTTAAGGATTTAAAAGGTATTGAAAATGAAATTCCGGCATCTCAACTTGTTGCATTTAACAATAAACTCGAGTCGGCCATTAACTTATTCGATATTGACCGGATACGTGATTTGATAACAAACCAATACTCAAAATTAGTTGCTAGCCTCAATCATTAGATCCCTGGAATTCCCAAGCTAAGTACATCCACTTTTAAAATGGAATAACACATATTTGTTATGAAATTGGATATACAGGAAAAAGATTTTTTGATTCTTATTGTAGACGATATCGCTAAAAATATCCAGCTACTTGGAAAAGTTTTGGATAACCAGGGATATGGGGTCGTTGCAGTAACCCAAAGTGGTCGGGTTGTGCCGGCAGCGAGAAAACACGAACCGGATTTAATTCTGTTGGATATTATGATGCCCGGCAAATCGGGGTATGAAGTATGCGAGGAGCTGAAAGCCGATCAGGAACTTTCAGATATACCGATTATATTTTTAACCGCTCGTTCCGAAGAGGAGGATGTTATTAAGGGACTTAATATCGGAGGATCCGACTATGTAACGAAACCTTTTAATTCCGGAGAGCTATTAGCCCGCATTAAAACCCATCTGAGCTTAAAGAAAGCCCGGGATCATGTCATAGAACAACAGCAAGAGCTACAGCAACTAACCAAAACAAAAGAAAAACTTTACTCTATAATTGCCCATGATTTAAAAGGAGCACTATTTGGGATTTCAGGATTAGCGGAAGTGTTACAGTCCGACCTCGATGAACAAAACGTTGATAAACAGCTAACAGAACATATCGATTTAATCCACCAGTCGGCCCATTCGGCCAATCAAATATTAGAAAATCTTTTGAGCTGGACTCGAATGCAAGGAGGGGAAATGGAGTTAGATCCTACAGAATTTTCCCTTTCCAGCTGTATTGAGGACTGTATAGACTTATACCAAATTCAGGCAAAGAAAAAACAGGTCGACCTGCTCTTTGAGGCCGAGGATGCGATGTTATATGGAGACCAGCAAATGATTTCAACAATATTTCGTAACCTGATATCTAATGCGATCAAATTCTCGGAAAATGGAGACCGAATTTTTATTGAAATTGATTCCAATAGTGAGGAAAGAAAAGTAATGGTTAAAGATGAAGGCTTGGGAATGCCAGAAAAGGTTCGGCAAAATATTTTTAACCCCCAGGATCGTCCCAAACGGGAAGGGACCGAGCGTGAAAAGGGAACCGGGCTGGGCTTATTGCTTTGTAAAGAATTTGTGGAAATGCATAACGGGAATATTTCTGTGGAAAGTGAGCCGGGTGAGGGAACTCAATTCGAGGTTATTCTGCCAAAAAATCCTGTTGCAAAAGCAAGTTAAGTAACCATTACCCTTTGGGATATATAGAAACTTTTAATTGTTGTTGGTTTCATCACCTTTCCTGTTTTGAAGCTGAACATCCACCGGACTCATTTCTAGCGCAGTGGACACATTGGAGCTAAATGTAAATCCTTCCTCAATAAGCCCTAACCGGCAGTTATTCATAGCGCTTGTTCTTACCCTTGCCAGTCCCATTTCCTGGTCTCTCGCATTAATCCAGAAAAATGCCTGCAGCTCTACATAATTGGAGGTAAATCCCTTAATGGATGTACTCGGTACCGGAGATTGAAGTACACCTGGCGTATTCTTTACACAATCAAGCATTATGCTCAACGCCTTGGTTGTATCATCTTCGTAATCAATTCCTACGGTAAAACTGCCCCGTCTTAATCCGTCCAGAGTATAATTAAACAGGGGCTTTGTAAAAAGTTGAGCACTTGGTACAAAAACATCACACCCTTCAGGAGTACGGATATGGGTATGGCGCAGGTGGATATTTTTTACTTTTCCGGTAATACCATCGGTTTCGATTATATCATCCGTATTAAAGGGCCGACTGAATGCCAGGAAAAAGCCAGCTAAGAAGTTTTCTCCTATATCTTTAAAAGCAAATCCCAGCATGACCGCGGTAAGTCCGCCACCTGCAACCAAACTCGCTGAAAGTGTGCCATACCCGATTAAATTCAAAAACAAAATGACACCAATGAAAATGGCAATTCCTTTGACCAGCTTACTGAAATAACTGTGGTATGCCTCCGGCATGGAGCTTCGTTTCAAAATCTGCAACAGGCCGGATGCTAGCATCTTTCCGATCAGGTATACAATTCCCACCGCAACCAGGGCTGTAATTAATCGCGGCAGAAATGCTACAAATGAGTAGTATTCCGATATGAATCCCTCGGTGAGTTTGTCAATCATAAAATTATCCAGTATAAATTAAGTGGTTGTCAGAATAAGACCGTTATTTTGGGATATGAGCAGGGGAGAGTATTATGGTTCGTTTAAGATACTCATTTTGTTTTTATACTATTTGATTCCCCCGAATGCAGCAAAATTAGTATTCTTGTGCAAGATATCTACTTCCCTGAATCCGACTTTGCGCATCAAATCAATTTGATACATCACGGGGCGGGGTGTGTCTTCCTTTTCAATATAGCTAAATACCTGATCCCGGTATTCTTTATCCCTAAGATTTGTCAGGTACTCTCCGTACCGTTGCCACATGAGGGATTGAAGGGCATCAACTGATTGTTTAATCAGATCTGAAATCCAAAACGATCCACCCGGTTTAAGTGCGCGGTATACTTTTTTAAATACTTGCTCCCATTCCTTTTCTTCCCGGAGATGGTGGAGCGCAGCGGCGGAGAGAATAATAT
>CAYXVW010000135.1:0-7330 GCA_964468695.1 uncultured Balneolaceae bacterium
CAGTTGATGATATTTAGATTAACAAATGAGGGCAGCCATCCCATTAACTGAACTTTCTCTCACAACTACTTCTATTCGCTTCCGTTGTTCCTTTCCCGCTCTTCCTTAATGCGATACTGCTCATTTAGCCATTGTCTCCATTCGGCACTTTTTCGTTTATGCTCTTCAAAAGTTTTTGAAAAGTTATGGCTTCCACCTGGAGCCGCTACCATGTATAGATAATCGTGCTCTTCCGGATATAAAGCCGCTTCTATTGAACTCTGGGAAGGATTTGTAATAGGCCCCGGGGGTAATCCCTCATGTAAATAAGTGTTATATGGATGGTCAACTTTATAGTCTTCATATAATAATCTCCGGCGCTCTCCTACTGCATAATTCACTGTCGGATCAGCCTGCAGTCGCATTCCCCTATTCAAACGATTCCAGTATAATCCACTAATGGTTTTCTTCTCATCGTTCTGACTTGCTTCCCATTCGATGATTGAAGCCAGAGTAACCGCTTCATTCATCGAAATATTCAGCTCTTCCAATCGCTCTCTATACTGTTCGGTAATCTTCTGGTTAAAAGTTTCAAAAATACGTCCCACTACTTGTTCGGCTGCGGCTGTCCAGTAAAAAGAATATGAATCAGGATAAAGATGTCCGATGACTTCCGTTGTATCTATACTATGTTCTGCTAAAAATGTAGAATCATTCAAGGTTTGGCTTAGAGCAAGGGAATCAAATCGAAAAGATTGATACATCCTTTTTTTTACATTCCATGGAGGCCGGCCGGGTAATAATGTAAATTGTATAGGATCCTGAATTCCCCTCCCCATTTTTGAGAAAAGCTCGCTGTATGAGATACCTTGCTCAATACGATAATGCCCTGCTTGGAAGCGGCGCCAGCGAAGAGTATTGATGGCCCAGTTAAATTCCTGAATATCTTCAATTAATCCTTTCTCAGTTAGAAGATCTTCAAGGTCTTCTGGACTGTTTTCATCCACGAGAAACAGATCAACAGGCTCATCAGTAGCCAAAGCCGGGTCCTGATAGAGGCGCGACCATCGGGACTCACCAACCAGGAATGTAGCTATACCGAATAGAAGAAAAGCTATCAGAATCTCCTTAATTGAGAGCAAAGTATGTTTATCATTTTGTGACAATGAACAATCTCCGCTATCGTCGCTGCAATTTGGAAAGCAATCTTAGCAGCTCGATATAAAGCCATACAAGCGTAATCATAAGCCCAAATGAAGTATACCATTCATAGTACTTTGGGGCGTTAGATGCGACCCCTTGATCGATCATATCAAAATCGAGTACAAGATTGAGGGCTGCCACTCCGACTATGATCAGGCTGAAACCGATTCCCATCAATCCGCTGCCATGAATAAGGCTTATATTAATCCCGAAAAAGCTAAGCACAATACTTGCAATATATACCAAAGCGATTCCCCCCGTGGCGGCGACAACTCCCATACGAAATTGTTGGGTAACCTTAATAAGTCCCGACCGATAGGCCATAAGCATAGCGGCAAAAGTTCCCAACGTTAACAGTACCGCGTTAAAAACAATACCATCGTACATGTTCGCATATTGCAGGGAAATCCCTCCTAAAAAAAGGCCTTCAAGTCCGGCATAGATAGGTGCGGTAACGGGAGACCATTCCTTTTTAAAAACAGTAGCTATAGCAACGATAAATCCTCCGATAGCTCCTCCCCAAATAAACAAGGGAGTGGGTTGATACCAACTGATAGAAGCCCCTAACAGTAAAATGAGAAATAAAGCAACAGTTTTATTAATAGTACCACTTAAGGTCATACTCCCTTCGCCAGGAGATACACGTGCTGCTTCTTGAAAGGTCTTTTTTGTTAGCGTTGGATTCGCTGTTCTCATAAATAAAGTTGGGTTATAATTCAGGCCAAATATAGCATCTGTTTGCTAAGAATAACAACCTAACCGATAAAATAATTTATTTGATAAAATCTGTAACAATATCTTTTTACTCACGTATATATTTATGTCATACATTATTTCTAAACGTTATCTGCGATATAAAACAGAAGTTCATTAGATATCATCTAATGAATAACGATTAGAACAAGAACTTTTGGACGCTCCTATGTCCAAATGCCCTAAAGAAGCCAGGCCCTCAGTCTTGACCGATTGAGGGCCTTTTATTTTTTTGAGTTTCAAAAACTATTCCCTATATATTTTGGTTCATAAGTTAGCCTGAACCTATAACTTAAAAACCAAACAGTGCTGATTAACCAAAGCTCATCTAATTCAGTTCATTTACTATTATTATTCACATTTCTCTTAATCGGATTACATTCAACTTCTTTTGCCCAACAGCAGGATGACAGCCTTCGTATAGAGCTCGATCCTATTAATATTACAGCTATTCGTTCCACTATTGGGGTAGCCGATGCTCCCCTTTCGCTTCGGGTGAGTAGCAAAGATCTTGAGACTATTAATCACAGTTCTTCTCTTTCATTGAAAAGTATAGGCGATGATTTACCAGGGCTCTGGATTGGAGACCGGCAAAACTATGCCTTGGGAGAACGAATGACCATCAGAGGAATCGGTTGGAGGGCCGAATTCGGGGTACGTGGAATGCAGGTTATTCTCAACGATATGCCTCTTACAATAGCCGACGGACAAGCTATGACGAATATCATTGATCCCGCTTTTATAAGACGTGCAGAACTTATCCGGGGTCCGGCGGCCACTTATTGGGGAAATAGCAGTGGTGGCGTATTGTACCTCTCTTCTACCCCAAACTATGGCAGTGGTACCCATGGACGATTTCGTACGATGGCAGGATCGTTTGGCACCTACAAGCAGGAAGGGGAAGTGTCCTTTTCTTCAGAAAATCATCAGCTCTCCGCCTATTCCAGTTATTTAACCTCTGAGGGCTTTCGTGACTATAGCGCCGTAGATATGTTGCGATCAGGCATTACCGGTTCAGTGAACCTGACCTCAAAAAGCGAACTAAAATACCAGGCGGCAGGTATCTTGATGCCTAAAGCACAGCACCCCAGCAGCCTGAGCAAACAGGATGCCCGGGAAAATCCCACGATGGCAAGTTCTCTTTTTGAAAATGCCCAGGCCGGTAAAGAAATTACACAGGGTCAAGCCGGATTGAGTTACATTCTGGACACTTCAATGGGAACGCTCAATGTAACGGGGTACGGAATCTACCGCGACCTGCAAAATCCCTTGCCCTTTGGTATTATCACCGTTGATCGCAAAGTAGGCGGGCTCCGTGCCACTCTGGATCATACCTTTGACCAATTCGAATTGCAGTGGGGCGGTGAAATTAAATTCCAAAATGATGACCGCGTGGAATATGATCATGTTGGAGGAGGAGAACGCGGAGATATTACAGTGGATCAGGTAGAAAAAGTAAATAATCAGGCCTTATTCATGAACTGGACTTATAGTCTGGGTGGTGTAAATGTTTTAGGAGGTATTCGTTACGACCGGATGAACTTTTCTACCGACGCCCCCAGCCCGGATCAGTCAGGAGAACGTACATTTGACTCAGTTAGTCCAAGTATAGGATTAAGCTATCAACCTCAATCCTATACCATTTATACTAATTTAAGCACCTCCTTCCAGGCCCCAACAACCACAGAACTTGTTAACCGACCGGGCGGGGGTAATGGATTCAATCCCGACTTAAAGCCAGAAAGTACCGTAGGACTTGAAGCCGGTATTAGAAGTAACGGTTCAAATCAATTTGAGTATGATGTAGCGGCTTATCACTTGTGGATCTATGATCTCCTTTTTCCCTACCAGTTGGAAGAAGGAGGTGCGACCTTCTATCGCAATCAGGGAGAAACAGCTCACCTGGGGATAGAAGGATATCTCGGTTATCAGCTGGGAAGAGACTGGAAAATAACGGCTACAGCCAATATGATGGCAGCAGAATTTAAGCAGGCTCAAACTCTTGATAACGAGTCGCTGGAAGGCAATACCATACCGGGTATCCCGAAACACAGGCTTAATTCAACTCTTCGCTGGTCTCCTGGTAATTTCTTAGGCACCCTATCCTATGAGTATGCCAGCAGTCATCCGGTTAACAACCTTAACACAGAAGAAAATGATGCCTATAATGTTTTGGATTTAAAAGTAAGTTATCAATTTACCTTTCGGGAAAATGGGATAATGCTTCAGCCCTTTGTTAATATCAATAACCTGTTAGATGAGCGTTACAATGGTTCTGTAGCTATCAACAATCCTGGTAACCGATTCTATGAGCCCGCCCCGGGACGTAACTGGCAGGGAGGTCTCTCCATCAATTTTTAGTCAGTTATTTAAATTATTCTAACTTTATCCGTCTGTTAAAATAGGTATTTTTAGTTTACATCATTTAACAGACGGATTGGTATGATTAAAAAGCTGTTCTTGCTCTTTATCATTATAGGTGCTGGGTATTATTACTGGACTACGCGTCCAATTTCCCATGGTCCGGGTGTTGTTGCACCCGACGCTCCCGTACAAAGAGATATCCCAAAAGTTCCCGATATTTCTCACAAAAACTTTACGCTGGATCCGAAGGCTGAGATTCAACTCGAAGCTCGTATCCTCTCTATCAAAAGATACCGCGATATTTATACAGACCTCACCAAAACTGACGTTGTTTTTGGATGGGGATCAATGTCAGATGAAAAAAATCTAAAATCTCTTTTCGTTGGTCAGGAAGACCGATCATTATCTTTAAAAATTGCGGATCCTCCTATTGATCCTCCAGAAATATGGACGCACATAGCCAATATGCATCTTATCCCATCGACAGAAGAAATAAGTGATAAAATTAATTCCTTTCGGAAAGGACATATTGTTCGCCTGAAAGGATATCTGGTTGACGCCAGCTCCCATACAAACGGATGGGAGCTAAAAACATCACTCAACAGAAAAGATCGCGGCAAAGGTTCCAGTGAGCTACTTTGGGTAAAAACTCTAACTATACACCCATGATACCATTAACTTATTTAAATGATAATCCTGAAAATAATGTTGAAATCACTTTAAATAGAAGATTTCCAAATATATCTTGAACGAATCAATTTACCATATTCAAAAATATTTAACATGGATTGGCTTAAAGAGGTAGTTGTAGACATTACCATATGTCTGCTTATAATAATTGCAGTACTTATTAACAACTCTATTCTAAATGGGGTTGTTATAGCCTATACCGCATTAATGCTTTTAATCAAGGTAGTTGTTTATTTCGGCGGGGATACTTTGAATTTAATGAAGAAAACCCAGACCTCTGCCCCACCTTGGTTTTCACATATTCTCTATGCTATTAATACCGGAATCCTCTATGGATTTCATTGGTGGTACACTGCAACGGCCTGGGCACTTATCTGGTTGTTTTCTCATTTGATACAGCGGAAACTAGATCAATAAGCAGTGAATCTATATTTATTTCTTAACTCCTTTTACTTTCATCGGGAGACGATAGACTGCTGAAGGAGTGGTTATAAAGAGGGTAGTTAAATCTTCTCCGCCCCATTCCATATTTGTTGCTCTGGCCGGAAGATTAATCTTCTCAACCTGACTGCCATCAGAGGAAAATACAAAAATACCACCGGGTCCGGTTGAATAGACTCTTCCCTCTTCGTCAACAACCATACCATCGGCAGCTCCGGTATCGGAGGAAGCTCCTACATTGGCAAATTGCTCTCCGTTATCAAACGTACCGTTCTCAGCTCTTTCAAAAACCATAATATCTCCGGAAGAGGTGTTATTTACATATACTTTTGATTCTTCCTTGTTCAATACGACTCCATTGGGACGATCAAAGCCATCAAACAGCAGCTCTGGGTCTTCCCCTTCAATAAGTTTATAAACCCCGTTAAAGTCCAGTTCTTTGTCCTCTTCGTTCACTCCGAAAGGTGGGTCGGTAAAATAAATGGTGCCATCGGATGCAACCGTTACATCATTCGGACTGTTTAGGCGCTGGCCCTTATAACTATCCGCCAGAGTTACCAATTCTTTCTCATCGTTAACCTTAGAAATTAATCCATCATGCTGAACAAGAAGCAGATGTCCTTCAACCGTTTCCGTAATGCCATTCGAATGACCGGAAGGCTTAATGTAAACCTCCGAATCCTCAGATCCCGGAGTCCATTTATATATCGTATTTGCCGGAATATCACTAAACAGCAGATATCCATCCTCATGCCAGTAAGGTCCTTCCGTAAATTGAAACCCTTTTGTAATTACTTCGGCTTCATCTGCAGCCAATGAATTTTCCTGAGCTGCTGCTGTAACCGCAACACTCAAAAATAACAGTAATGTAAGAACTATTTTCCCATTCATATTAGGTATCCCTTTATTTTTAATTTAATTGGATTGGGTTATTCTAAGAAAAGTTTTGGCCATATTAAAACAGAACTGCTTAAAATATATTTTGTTAGTTTAAATCAAATATTCTTTTTTTTGCTACTCTCCATAATTTACTATCATAATCCTGATATAAAACATCTACTAAAAACAATCTTTAATAGTTAAAACCATGGCATCTGGATCAAAAAAAGTTATTTACGCTGCACTCATTGCAAATGCAATTATTGCCGTTGTAAAATTTATTGCTGCGGCCATTACCGGAAGCTCAGCCATGTTTTCGGAGGGTATCCATACCACCGTGGATACTGGTAATCAGCTTATGTTATTATTGGGATTAAAAAAAGCCAAGAAACCAGCTGATAAACTCCACCCTTTTGGCTATGGCAAGGAAATTTATTTTTGGAGTTTTATTGTTGCAATCATGATATTTGCTATCGGGGCGGGAATATCTATTTATGAAGGGATCCACAGTGTATTGGATCCCCATCCGATAGAAAATGCAATAGTAAGTTACGGGGTGTTAGGGGGAGCCATGGTAATTACAGGAATAGCCTGGTATTTTGCATGGAAGGAATTCAAGCGGGTAAAAGGAGACCGTGGTTATTTTGAAGCAGTGCAAAAAGGAAAAAACCCGACGACCTTTGTGGTACTATTCGAAGATTCTGCTGCTCTGTTGGGACTTTTAGTAGCTATTGTAGGTATAGGCCTTAGTCAGTGGACGGGAATGCCTGTTTTTGATGGAATTGCCTCTATCGTCATTGGTCTCATTTTAGGAACAACTGCTGCCTGGCTGGCCTACGAAACAAAGGGACTTCTTATTGGGGAAAGTGCCGATCCGCACATGCTTAAAGAAATAGAAAAGAATCTCTCTTCGTATAAGAAAATTAAGAAGGTCAATGAAGTATTAACATTACATATGGGACCCAGTTTTATTCTTCTGAATATCAGCGTAGACTTTCAGGATGATATTCCTTCCCATCAA
>CAYXVW010000136.1:0-7314 GCA_964468695.1 uncultured Balneolaceae bacterium
CACAGTGGATTTGGGATCGAATGTAAAGTAGTAAAATTCTATAGTTAAATGTTTTGTCCTTATTAAATTAACCTCTTTCAATGTCCAAAGATTCTGCAGGTATTCTCCTTTTTCGCCGAAAACCAAATCTGCAATTACTACTGGCTCATCCCGGTGGCCCTCTCTGGTGGGATGAAGATGAAGGAGTCTGGTCTGTCCCCACTGGCCGGGTCACCGATAGCCAGTCACCTCTTGAAACGGCACGCACTCAATTTCAAACCATTTTTGGATTTATTCCGGAAGGCAGATACTTGGAATTAGGCACAACGGAGACTTCCGATGGAGGCCAGATTCACCTGTGGGCAACAGAACATCAAATTCCGGATAACTTCGTTTTTGAACCCGAGCTCTTTGAAATGGAATGGCCGCCTGAATCAGGCCAAAAAGAAGCCTTTCCAATCATTGATCGCATTGAATACTTCGGAGCTTTTGAGGCTCGGCAAAAATTAGTAGCTGAACAACGAATATTTATCGGTAGGCTTATTGATAAATGCAGTAAAAAAGAACGTTAGGTTCCCAAATAGAGTTGTTAAAATAACATCCAGTGACTGATTAATGAAAAATTTTAAACCTAAAACGGAATAGTATTATGGCTGGGAAAAAAATATTAATGATTGTTGGCGACTTTGGTGAAGATTACGAAATAATGGTCCCTTTCCAGGCGCTGCAGATGGTTGGGCATACCGTTCACGCCGTCTGCCCGGGAAAGTCAGAAGGCGACTCGGTCAAAACTGCCATCCATGATTTTGAAGGAGACCAAACCTACTCGGAAAAGCCGGGACATAATTTTACCCTTAATACCACTTTTGATGAGGTAGAACCCGAAGACTATGATGCATTAGTTCTGCCCGGCGGACGCGCTCCGGAATACCTTCGGCGTGAAGAAGGAGTCATAGAGATGATCAACCATTTTGTAGAAGCTGACAAACCTATTGCGGCTCTTTGCCATGGACTTCAGCTTCTTTCTGCTGCCAACGCTGTTGAAGGCAAAACGCTTACCGCCTATCCTGCTTGTGGTCCTGAAATGCAGGCTGCTGGTGCAAACTACAAAGATGTTGCCGTAACGGATGTGGTCGTGGATGGCAACCTCGTCACCTCTCCTGCATGGCCTGGACATCCCAAGTGGCTTGCGGCCTTTTTAAAAGTGTTGGGTACCAACATTTCCCTTTAAGGTGATTAATCGTTTTATGTACCTTGCGGCGAAGCGGTTAAGCCGCTTCGTCTTTATTATTTTTAATTGACAAAAGCCATTTCATCAGATACATTACTTTACTTTAACATCCACAGACGGCAGCCACCATAGATGATACGATCCCAAAGGCAAAAACAACTAAGAAATATCGGACTGCTAATTTTACGACTGGGGCTGGGCCTCATGTTTATATTGCATGGGTATCCCAAGATTTTTGGAGGACCCGAAATGTGGACGGAAATAGGGACTTCCATGCAGTATGTAGGAATCGATTTTGCCCCGATGTTTTTTGGCTTTATGGCAGGCATAACCGAATTCTTCGGAGGCATATTTCTTTTACTTGGTTTATTTTTTCGGCCAAGTGTAATTCTTCTTATTGTTGTCATGGCCGTTGCCACAGCCACCCATATTGGTTCCGGTGATCCTTTCTCCGACTATTCCCACAGCATTGAAATGGGTATCGTATTTATAAGCCTTCTCTTTATTGGTCCCGGCAAATATAATCTTGATAAGAAGCTGGAAAAGAGGAACCGCCGATATTGATTAATTGAGAGCTTTAATATCGATATATTTCCCTTCTGATAAAGAGGACCATTCTTTGTATCTTTGCCATTAGCCAAAAAGACGACTATTTAATTTATTTCAGCCAAAAAACTACTAATATGCATAATATTGTACTCATCCCCGGAGATGGAATAGGTCCGGAGATTACCAACGCTGTTACCACCATATTCGATAAAGTAAATGCACCCATAAACTGGATTCGTTGCTCCGCGGGACTCTCAGCCCATGAAGAGCAGGGGAATCCTCTGCCTGATGATACGCTGGAGGCTATTGATAACTATCGCACTGCCCTTAAAGGTCCGCTAACCACTCCGGTGGGTGCAGGATTTCGTTCTGTAAATGTAGCCCTGCGTAAAAAGTTTAAGCTTCACAGCAATATCCGTCCGGCCAAAACCCTTCCCTACATCAAAAGTCGTTTCGATGATGTTGATCTGGTGATGTTCCGGGAAAATACCGAAGGTCTTTATATCGGAAAAGAGCAGTGGATCAAAGAAGATAGTCATGCCGAGAGTATAGCAGTTGTGACGCGCGAAGCCAGCCAGAAAATAATCCGCTCCGCTTTTGAATATGCCAAGAAAAATAATCGTAATAAGGTAACTCTTGTCCATAAGGCCAATATCCTGAAATTCACCTGCGGACTTTTTATGGAAGTCGGTGAAGAAATCGCCGAAGAATATCCCAATATTGAATATGAGGACCTCATTGTAGACAATATGGCTATGCAGATGGTTATGCGTCCGGAGCAGTTCGATGTCATTGTGACGACAAACCTTTTTGGTGATATCCTCTCTGATCTGGCTTCCGGACTTGTAGGAGGGCTAGGACTCACCGGGGCTGCAAATATTGGTGATGATGCAGCTATGTTTGAGGCCGTACACGGCTCAGCTCCAGACATTGCTGGAGAAAACAAAGCCAATCCTATCGCTTTCTTGCTCTCTTCGTTAATGCTACTTGAACATGTAGGAGAAGAAAAACTGGCCGATCGTATCCGCCAGGCGATATTCTATACCCTTAAGGATAAATCTGTGTGCACTCCGGATATCGGGGGGCACGGGTCAACAACTTCATTTACAGAAGCAGTTTGCAATTACTTGTAAGAATCTTCTTTATCAAATCTACATTATGTAGATTTTTTTGACATTTCATAATGTGGATTCATTCTTTTTACCTATCTCTTTTTATAGCCCGACCCGAATATATTAAGCTCCGATTTGACTCTTTATTAAATCACACCTTTTTGAGCTATTTCTGTTCGTGATTTCGTATATATTATATGTTACCTGTAGAAGGTTTCTCAAGGAGACACAGGAAACCTTCTTAGCAATCAATAGTATATAAAATAATATTGACTGATTCATTCAGAGAATTCACAATCACAGTTATAAAAAGAAATCACTATGAAATACTTTAAAACAATTTGCTCAATTGCAACGCTCAGTGCATTGTTTCTGATGGGTAATATCTTAAATTGTCAGGCTCAGAATTTTGAAGGCATCATCTATTATCAATTTGCTGAAATGGAGCAAAGTGGTATGGATGAGCTTGAATATATGATCAAAGATGAAAACATCCGAATCCAATTTGGAGAAGGCCAGCATCAGGGAGCTATGATTTTTATCCCGGAAAATTCAAAAATGCTGTTTGTACTTGAAAATATGAAAAGCTATATGGCTATTGATATGAACGAATGGGCCGACCAGGAGGTCGCGGATAAGGAGTGGCAGGAATCGGATTATCAAAAAACCGGGGAAACAAAAGAAATTGCCGGTTACTCTTGTGAAGTATGGGAAATACGCAATCAGGAAGGGGATGAACTGACGATGTGCATGGCCGAAGGAATGGGAACTTTTATGACCCCTGGTAACCCTATGGCCCGCCAGAATGCTCCCGAATGGGCAAAGAAAATTTCCTCCGAGGGTTTTATGCCGCTGGAAGTGATTGAAAAATCCGCCAATGGTGAATCTATTACTCAGCTTCGAGCTAATAGAATTGAGGAACAAGCGCTAGAAAGCTCTCTTTTTAAAGCACCGGATGGCTATAAAGATATGAGCAGCATGATGGAACAAATGATGAAACAAAATAACTAATAGTTATTCAAGATAAAGGATTAAAAGAAATTACCATGGATGTTTTAAGCCTGCCTGCGCGGAACCAACCAGAAGATCGGTAAAAATCCACCTAATAACGCTTCGGTCTCCTACGCACCATAGCATGTATTGTAACCACTTCGGAGTGGGGGGGTAAGGCTTCGACGACGGTGCACATAGGCAGGCATCCACGCTTGAAACATCTTATTCCAGCTCGGATAACAAATCCCGGGCTTTATCGCGGTAGTTAGAAGATCGGGAGGCTTCGGCAACCTTTTCGAGGTAGTGCCGGGCCTCTTCATGCTCTCCTTGTTCCACCAATATATTACCAGCTCTATAGCCAGAAGCCATCCAAAAATTACGTCCCATTGTATTAGGTAGTTCTTCTCCCAATTCAAAAGCACTCTTATACAGCGCCAGGGCTTCGTTAGTATTACCCATTTGTTCTACAATTTGTCCCTTCCAGGTCCACAGCTCTTCCTGAAGTATCTTTTGTTTGGGAAAATTCTCATTATCCCAATGCCTCAATGTCGTTTTAATATATTCAAGTGCCTTACCATAGTGGCGCAAGCGGTAATAACTTTTTACCAACAGACGAGCATAATAATTATTCCGGGGATACTGCCTTTGTAGTTCTTCGAAGTATTGAACCGCTTCCATATATTCCTTCTCATAGTTGAAAGCGATATTTCCCAGAAAATAGGTTGCTTCTGCCCGGGAAAAGATGGCATTTTCTGAAGCCTCCCGGAGTAAATTCAAACCATCTTCCTTGTCACCCTCCGGCAGCATCCATGAGACCGTTTTAACAATAGGATACGCTTCCGGCAGATAAGCTGCATAGTAACGCTTTAACCCCTCTGCAAGCTTAAGATCTGCCAAATCAGATTCCTGGTTCTTTAATTTTTCATTCGCATTCATCGCCTTGCGGGCATAATTCAGGCTGCTAATCCACTCTTCGCGATTGGAATATTGGCGGGCTATATATCCATTGCTAATTGCCTGAATAATAAGGGCATCCACATGACCCGGCTGCTCATCCAGTAGTTTACCGGCCTGGTAATTAGCCTTTTTCATCATATTAATAAACTGTTCATCGTGAGAGGTATCCTGTAGATCAGAAAGTATCTCCCACCAAAATTTCATACCCTCCATCAACGTCCACAGCGGATGCTGAGGATACTTCTCTTTCCATTCAGAAAGTCGTTGGTCCGCTCCTTCAAACTGAAAGTTATAAATCGAATCTACCGCTGCTTTTGCATCAGGACGAAATTCAGGATCCATTACCAATTCGGGAACTTGCGCAGCTCCACTCAAGGGTAAAAGCAGGCAGAGCAGTAACAGTAATTTCAGAGTTTTCACAACTTTTTTATCCATTAACAGTTGTCACCCGTATCTTATTGCAGATAATTCTGAAACCATTCCCTGGATGCGGTAACAACCTTCTGAAAAGTATCAGGAAACTCTTCATTATCGAAGGGATGCGAAGTATCAAAAGTGTGGCCTGAGTTATTAGGCATGAGCAAAATTTCTTTAACTTCTGAGGAACAATGTTCATATAATTTTTCGGCTTCGCTGTATGGGACGGCCTCGTCTCCCCTGGAATGTACAAAAAGAACCGGAATATTGAGTTCTTCAGCCCGCTTAATAGCCATCAGCCTATCTGCATTCTCCAGGGCATCTTCATACACTATTTTCCTGACCGGCATAATTTGTCCCGTACGTCCGTTTATAATCTCCGTTACGCCCTTTTCTTCCCAATCACTGACCATTTCCGAACTCCAGCGGGCGTTATAATCCGCTACAGCAGACCATGTTACCAAGCATTTGATTTCCGGATATTCTGCCGCAGCTGCTACTGCAGTATGTCCCCCGCGCGAGTGTCCTATTATACCGACGGTATCGGCATCTAGCTGTACCTCATCCGGCACTGCTACTTCACCATCTTTGAGCGCTGCAATGACTGATCCCACATCATCCAGATCCTGGCTCAGTGTTTCCCGGGCAAAGCGATCCAACTGATCAAACTCTGTCATGCTCTCTCCCACTCCATTAAGGGAAAAATTCATTGCCAGTACCGCAAATCCGGCCTGACTTAATTCGGCACAGGCCTCGGGAAAGGCTCCCCAGTCTTTAAATCCCTTAAATCCGTGCAGGAAAAGCACCACCGGTAATGGCTGGCCAGAGGCTCCGTCATCCGGAGTATGCAAATCATAATAAATAGGAAGATCTTCGTTGGAAGGAACAGAACCGGATTGTTTCATAACCAAAAGTTGTCAATCTAATTTTTTTAAATGTTATGTGACTACGTACGGTTTGTACAGAAATATCTTCTAAAAAAAATATGCATTACTCAAGTGAACTACTTCTTAAAATTCAAAGGCTCAAGTTTTACCAGTTTTCGAAGTGCATTAATTTCACGTTCCTCAAGATACCGCCACTGACCCATCTTAACGTTATTAAGATTCAGGCCGGCATAGTCAATACGCTTCAGTTTCGTCGCCTCCGTGCCAAAATATTCAACCATTCTACGTACCAGCCGGTTACGTCCCTCAAAAATAGTCAGGACAAATCCGTTGGGAGTACGGGCGATACTGTGAGCCTTGGCAAAACCATCTTCCAATTCGATCCCCTCCTGGAGTTCCTGCAGCTCATTATCCTTTAGCTTTCGTTCAGTTTCAACCTCATACGTCTTGCGCACCTCATAGCTGGGATGCATCAGCCGATTTGCCAAATCTCCGTCATTCGTCAAAAGCAACAGTCCCATCGTATGGCGATCAAGACGACCTACCGGGTAAACACGCTTTCCCGTAGCATCTTCAATTTTATCCATCACAGTATCACGATTACGCGGATCATCCGTGGTAGTAATCGTATCTTTCGGTTTATTAAGGAGAATATATACCAGTTTTTCCAGGTTCAGCTGTTCCCCCTCTACCACTACGCGATCGGTACGCTGTACCTTGACTCCCATCTGCGTTACTACCTCATCGTTTACCTTTACCTTGCCCGCAGCAATATAGTCATCTGCCTTGCGACGGGAACAAAATCCACAGTGAGCGATGTATTTATTCAGGCGTATATCCTCATCCTCGCTATAGTTTTGATCCACAGCGTGGGGTGCTTCTTTACGATTTCTCTGATTACTCCTCCTCTTTCGTCGACTCATTATCTGGTTTTTCTATTGATTCAAATTCTTTTTCTTCCTGCTCATTCACTTCTTCATCGCTATCCTCTGCCTCTTGCGACTCCTCTTCCAGGGTTAACTCTTCAGCGGTATACTCCTCAAGGTCAGGCACTTCATCCTCATCAATCTTGTCGACCGCCTCAATAAGCGAGAGGGCCGTTTCCGTGGCATCCTCATCCTCTGCCTTTTCCTGCAACTCTTTAAGTTCAAGCTGCCGGTCAAAAAGAAATTGCCGATGTTCGGCCATA
>CAYXVW010000137.1:0-7269 GCA_964468695.1 uncultured Balneolaceae bacterium
CAGTTGGAAAAAGCTGTTTTTACACTGGCCCGTTTTAATAATCCAACGCTTAGGATTAATGATTACAGGCAGAAGCTCGATCGTTACGCAGAACAAATTGCGGCGGATGTTTCTTACTCCCTGTCGGAAACCAAAAAAATGCATATGGTCCTGAAGCTGGTTTTTACTCAGCTTGAATTTTCCGGAAGTACAACGGACTATTATAATCCTGAGAATTCTTATTTGAACAGGGTAATAGACCGCAGGCAGGGATTACCTATTTCACTGGCGCTGATTGTCCTTTTTATCGGAAGGCGGCTGGATCTCCCGTTTCGTGGTGTGGGCATGCCCATTCATTTTATGTTAATGTACGAGGCGGAACAGGAAAAAATTATGATAGATCCTTTTGATCATGGAAAGGTCGTAACTTACAATCAGTGCTATTACTTTCTAAAACAGAATGGCGTTTCTCCTAAAAGCGAACACTTTAAGCCTGCTGCACCCCCGGAAATATTGAGCAGGGTTATTAGAAACCTGATTAACAGCTACGAAAAGAACGATCAGCTTAATCACGCTGAGAGTCTGCGTAACTTATTGCAAACCCTGGAGCTGATGACTCAGTTCTAGATTAGATCCAGAAGATTTCTATTTTTTAAAGCCGAATGCGTCCTTGGAAGTCTCATCAAACTTAAAGGGATTTATCTGTTTAGCCAGATTATGAAAGGAATCGGCCTCCTCCTGGTTATCATTAAATTGATGAATATCACCCGCCAATTGATAAAGAGTGGGATTAGCCGGTGCATGCTCAAGTAGATGTTTCAACATGGGAATAGCTTCATCAAAATCCTTATTCTCTACATGAATAGCCAACCTATATAAATCTGCACGGAGGGTTTCGTTTTGCGGTTCAAGCTGATCGAGGTAGTGTAAACAACGAGAGAATATATTACGATCGTAATAAAAGCGAACCAGTTGATATATCAGTGAAGAAGGCAAGTACACATCTTCAAGACGATCTTCGAGCTGGCGCATGATATCGCGCTTTTTCATGACCATAAACAGGTGTACCAGTTGACACAAGGTTTCGGGATCATGTTCAGTTTTTAGAATTTCTGTTTTAAGCTCGTCAGTTAACAATCGGTCAAACTCTTCTTTGATTTTTTCTTCGGGGAAAAGCGGATTTACTAACTCGTCTAGGGCCAGGAGCTGATCGAAAGTGCCGAGAGATTTAAGTTCTTGCTCCGAAAACTTTTCTATCTTCCATTTTTCGTTAAAATAGGCCACATTTTTCCAGTAATGCTTACTTTCCGTATCCAGATCCAGTGGGAAGGTGGTTGTTCCAAAGTAGTGTTTTACCTCTATATGGGGAGCAATTCCAACCTGATAATCGGCTGCTCGTGCCTGGAAACAGAGATCGATGTCTTCAAAAAAGGCCAATTCATAGGCTTCATCCATGCGCAGCCCGGTTTCTGTACGCAGCATCATGCAAAAGCTGTCGATATATTCCGTCGTTAAAAGTCCCGGACTAGTGGCTTCAATATTTCTGATTGCCTGATCGGGATTAAGCGTCTTGTCAGTAGCAGGTCCCACGAGCGCATATTTTGGATGGGTTTCCATCAGGTTTTTAAGGGCCTTCAGGGCATCGCTATTGAGTTCAACATCATTATGCATAATGCAGGCATAAGGGGTATCCGCTTTTTCAAGTCCCTGATTAACGGAAGCCGCGAATCCGATATTTTGATTGTTTGTAATAACAATACAATCTAAAAAGTTCTTTTCCTGGAGCTCTTCCAGGTAGTCGTGGGTATCATCAACGCTGGCGTTGTCGATTACAATAAGTTGTATATCCGAAGTGTTGCAATGCTCGGAAATCGACATTAGGCAATGCTCCAGGGCCGCTTTGCCATGAATAGCGGTGGGTATGATGAGGCTTATTTCCGGATTTCTGTCTTCTTCGGAACCAGGGGTAGCGGTTTCTTCTTTTGGATCCGCTTCTTCATCCTCTTTTTCTTTTTGTGCGGCGCTTCTGCTGATCTCATGTTTAAGTTCCGAGGCCTCAACAAAGCGACGTTTTTTCTCTAAAATTTCAATTTTCAGCTGCTTGGCAGCAGGATGCGAAGGCCGTTCTTCCAACACTTTTTCCAGCTTCTCAAGGGCTGCATTAAAGCGACCATCTTTTTTCATCGCTATAGCCTCATTGAGTAGCTCAATATCAAAGTCACGCTCGGAAAGTGGACGGTCCTTGGTCTCCAGCGTTTGAAGTGAATGGATAGTAGCATTGCGTTGTTCGGATGAAATATCCGACCGAAGCAATGTGAAAAGGAGTTCCTGACGCATTGCAGGTGATGGAGAAGGCGTTTCTTCCATTGAGCTGGGACGAAACCAGGGGTTGTCGGCCTTTATAAAAGAGTCAGCGCCTACACGAGCAGCCAGTTCCAGTCCATGATATGCGTCCAGGTAGGAATTAAAATTTTTGTCAGTAGGATCTAAGGCAGAAGTGTTCCAAAGGAATAAGCCATCCGTAGGCCACCGATTTTTTTTAATCAGGTGACGCCAGTCTGCCGGGTCTTGAGGTAAGCTGTTGTGTTGTATTATGCCGCATTTTGTAGTTTCTGAAAGTCGTTTAAGACTGTCAATGAGTTGCTCTTCTTCAATGCTATGGATGCTTTCAGGTGCCCAAAACAGATCGGTATTGCACTGCAACAGGATTTCATTCAATGAATATCCGCGACCCATACGTTGTTGATGATCGTAATAAAACGTATGCTCATGCTGGTAATAATCAAGAACCGATTGGATGATTTCAGTACTCTCATCTTGAGAGGCATCATCGATTACAAACAGCTCAAACTGAAGTTCAGCAAGTTCATAAAGGGAAGTCAGGGTAGTTTCTATAACATCTTTTTGATCCTGAACTACGATCCCAACCGTAAGCAGCGGCTTATTTGACATAGACTACATTTCCAAAAATGTGCGTTTGTTCTTCCGAAATATACGAGCTGAAAGCCTAAAGGCGAAAAAATGAATTTTGAGATATCAGATAGCGAAAGTGACTAAAACTTCTTTTTAAAAGTACTAAATTTTGCCATTATTGAAGCAATAGATAGCATTTAAAGAATTTAATATGAATATATCAAAAATAACTACCGGGATAATACTTAGCTTCTGCTTGTTTACACTTGAAGTTCAGGCGCAAACAAATTCCCCCTCTTTGCAGCAAATCAATGAGGAAGCGTCGTCCATAGAATCTCTTACGAGCCTACTTATTCAACAAGACGAACAGTTGCTAAATGAGCAATACTTTAATGGTATGACGGCCTCTGATCATGCCAATATTAAATCAGCATCTAAAAGTATTCTTGGACTGTTAGTAGGCATAGCAATTGAAGAGGGATATATTGAGGGGGTTGATCAATCAATCAGACCGTATTTCAGCGATTATTTTGATGAAAATCCTGATTCAGTGAAGGAAAAAATTACTATTAAAGATTTGCTGACAATGCGGGCAGGACTAGAAACAACAAGTTTTCATAACTACGGTCGTTGGGTAACGAGCAGCAATTGGATTCACTTTACTCTGGACCAACCCATGGAGGCTGAGCCCGGCGGAGATATGGTGTACAGTACCGGGAGCTCGCATTTGTTATCCGTAATTATAAGTCGGGCAACGAATATGGATACACGAGCCTTCGCTAATAAATATCTTTTTGGTCCCATGGGTATTCCCGTTGGAGGCTGGGATCGCGATCCGCAGGGCTATTATATGGGAGGAAATAATATGGCACTTCGTCCCGCTGATATGCTCAAAATTGGACAGATGATCATAAACGGAGGTACGTATGAAGGTGAGCGTATTATTTCAAAAGACTGGTTGCAGGATTCATTTCAAACATACACCCGGAGTAATTATAATCCCTATGACTATGGCTATATGTGGTGGAATAAGCCAGTAGGCGAATATAAAGTGTTTTTTGCCTGGGGATATGGGGGGCAATATATTTTTATGATTCCGGATCTTGATGCTGTAGTTGTTATGACGGGTGAACTGCAGGGAGCCAGTCAGTCTCGCTCATATAAAGAACCTGTGTTTGATTTATTGAGAGAATCTATTCTTCCTTTTTTACAGCAGCGATTATCGGATTAATTTTTAAATGATAATATCTGTTTTTTGTCTTTAAAATTAGATATTGTATCTATTAAGAGACAAAAAATAATAAGAAATGAGGATGATATGAGAGGAATACAATGGATACTGGCCGCAGTAATTTTCACTTTGATATATAGTTGTGCTGGAACTGGTGCGCTGGGAGGAGGATCGGCAAATATAAGGACCTATGATACAGATTATGAGACTATGAGGAGTAAAGTCCAGGAGGCTATACGGAACAGTAACATTATTATAAGAGAGGTATCAGATTCTGAAGATAAAAAAAGAACGAATTTTCTTATAAATAAGTCAGGTCGTGTGGGCAATGAACAGATGCAGCAGCATGCGGGAAGAATAATTGTGGAAGAGATCGCTGATGGACAGACTAGGGTAGAGGTGGAAAATCCGGAATATCATTTTACTGTGCCAAGTCACGAAAAAGAGAACTATACACGCATTATTTTCAGAAAGTTGGAAGAATTGGTTGAATCGTAACAACACAAATAAAGGGAGGCATTGATGGTAGATTTAAATACATGATATTATGATGAATAGTAATTTGAGAAATATTCTATTTGTTTTCCTGATAGCTGTAGTTGGTATGGCCGGATGTAAACAGGAAGAAGAGGAGGAGCCCTCGCTCCATTATGAAGTGCGGTTCCCCAATGCCGAACATAATGAAGCACAAATTACGCTTCAGATGGAGAATCTTCTGCCCGGTATGGTTACCGTTTCTATGAGCCGTACCTCTCCGGGCCGCTATGCCCTGCATGAATTTGCTAAAAACGTGTACGGCGTTACAGCTACCAACAGTCGGGGAGATACTTTGAATGTGGTACGTCCCGATTTGCATAGCTGGGAGATTGAAGGGCATGATGGGACGATCAATTTTCATTATACCCTCTTTGCCGATCATGCCGATGGAACCTACGCTGGTGTTAATGAGCAGCACGCACATCTGAATATACCGGCTTCTTTTGTCAGAGTCCCCAACCTGCCGAATACCGCTATTACCGTAACTTTTTATCCACCCGAAGGATCAAATTGGCAGGCAGCGACCCAGCTGCAGCCAACTACGGAGCCGATGACCTTTGAAGCACCGAACTATTATTATTTTATGGACAGCCCCGTTGAACTTAGTGACCAGATGGTTACCGAGTGGCAGGCGCCATCCGATACGACCGGGCAAACAATTCGCCTTGCGGTACATCATAACGGAACCCAAGAGCAGGTAGATAACTATACGGAGATGGCCAAAAAAGTAGTGGCCGAACAGGTGGCTGTTTTCGGTGAACCGGCGGATTTCGACTATGACACGTATACTTTCATATCCGATTATCTCCCTTATGTACATGGGGACGGAATGGAACATCGAAATTCTACTATTTTGACGAGTCGGCGCCCTCTCGAAGGAGATGGCGCCCTGCAAAACTTATATACCCTATCTCATGAATTTTTCCACAGCTGGAATGTCGAGCGTATACGGCCTGCTTCGCTGGAGCCATTTAATTTCATGGATACCAATGTATCGGGAGCACTCTGGTTTGCAGAGGGATTTACGAGTTATTACGATGATTTGACTATTCGAAGAGCTGGCATTATCTCTGATGAAAAATATGCCGCTGACTGGGCCGGGACCCTAAACTATGTGCTTAATTCGCCTGGAAATAAGTATTACAGTCCCGTTGAAATGAGCAGGCAGGCCCCATTTGTAGATGCAGCCACCTCAGTGGACCCTCAAAACAAATCCAATACCTTTATTTCTTACTATTCCTGGGGAGCTGTGATTGGCCTGGGGCTTGATCTCTCCCTCCGGACTACCTTCGAAGGCGTTACCCTTGATGACTTTATGCGTCGTATGTGGGATAAATATGGAAAGTCGGAGGAGCCGTATCAGCTATCAGATCTGCAACAGACCCTGGCAGAGGTAACCGATAGCAGTGAGTTTGCGGATCAGTTTTTTAGCCAATATATCTATCGGGGAAATCATATCAACCTGAAACCATTGTTGGCCCGAGCGGGTTTTTCTCTGCAGAAAGCCGATACTACGCAACCGGTTCTTAGTTTTGGAACTTCAAAAATAAGTTTTGAGGATGGAAAAATGACAGTAGCCGATCGCACGCAGGTTGGGAGTCCCCTGTACAAGGCCGGACTTGATAAAGGAGATGAGATTATCTCTCTGAATGGTCAAAAGTTTACCAATGCCAAGGAGCTCCAGCAGTTTCTGGCTGACCATAGTACGGGAGAAGAGCTGGCCATTACATATAGATCACTGGGCATAGAAAAGAAGGGACGAATACGGCTGGCAGAAAATCCCGCTTTGGAAGTTATCCCTTATGAACAAAAGGATGAGGAAATGCTTACAGAAGAAATGAAAACATTTCGACGCCATTGGCTCGGTTCTAAGGCCGGTAATTGAATTATGCTTGCAAGGTAGGAAAATATTTGTAGATTTGAGCAGGGAGACCTTAAACCTAGATACAGCTGGAAAACTGCGAATAACAAGTTATGAGCATCACGAAATACCATATCGGCTGCACCGGTTGGAGCCTAAAGGACTGGGTGGGCAATTTTTTTACCGATGATGCCAAACAAAGTGATTTTCTTACACAATATGCTTCGGTTTTTAATGCTGTAGAGGGGAATACAACCTTTTATCATATTCCAAATGAGCAGACCGTAAAGAAATGGGGGAAAGCTACCCCAGACGGATTTAAATTCTGTTTTAAATTTCACCGCTCGATTACCCATCAGCGTCAACTAAATGAAGTGGATGAAGAGATACTGCAGTTTTTGGATGTTTTTGAGCCTATTGCGGATCGGTTAGGTCCTTTTCATATCCAGCTCCCCCCGCAATTTTCACCTGAGGAATTTTCAAGGATTGAACACCTTGTAGAGCTCTTGCCTTCCGTATATAGCTATGCGCTAGAGGTGCGCCATCCCGGCTTTTTTGACAATGGAAATAAGGAAAATCGACTTAATCGACTACTGAAAAGTTATAACATTAACCGGGTAAATTTTGATACGCGTAAACTTCATAATATGAAAGTGGATGACCCCACGATCAGGCAGGCTCAGCAAAAGAAACCTAAAGTGCCGGTTCGCTTTAAAACTACAGGTACCCGCCCTTTTGTACGTTTTGT
>CAYXVW010000138.1:0-1343 GCA_964468695.1 uncultured Balneolaceae bacterium
GTTATTCGGGGCAACCTGATGATCATTCCTATTCAGGATTCCTTCCTTTATGTCGAACCGGTCTTCTTAATAGCCGAAGGGGTTGACATACCACAGCTACAGCGTGTGATTGCCACTTCCGGCGAAAAAATTGCCATGCAGCCTACTCTTTGGCAGTCAATTGAAGCACTGTATGGCCAACGTCGCCGTATCGCCGCTCCATCCGATACTACAGCAGCTCCTGTTCCCGAGACTATGGAACAGCTGCCAGCAGAAGGACAGGAAAACTATCGCGAAATGCGTAACTTATGGCAGGAAGCCCATGAAGCCCTGCAGGACGGCGACTGGACTCTTTTCGGAGAGAAGATGGATGAAATTAACAGCCTGCTGGAGGACGACTCCTAATTAGCAGGCTTATTCTTCCAGGTAAAATTGCATTTGGAAGTGGGTTCCCGAATTTGCGGGGATATAAGATATCTGTCCCTGTAATTGTTCAGATAATGTATTGATAAGCTGAATACCCAATGACTTGGGATTTTTTATACTGGTATCTTCCGGCATTCCAATGCCATCATCTTTAACATTAAGCGTCACCATTCCCTCTTCATCCTTGACGGATATCCAAATATTTCCGTCTGTTTTACCTTTAAAGGCGTGCTTGTAGGCATTGGTAATGAGCTCATTAAGTATCAAACCGCATGGAATGGCTTGATTAACCGTAAGATCCACGGGATCAGCATCAATATGGACGTCCACATTTATAGTATCGGTATGCATGGAAGAAACAACGACTTTAAGCAATTGCTCTACATAGGTATCAAATGAAATTTGCGAAAGATCCTCGCGCTGATAGAGCTTTTCATGAATCAAGGCAATAGAATTAATACGCATTTGACTCTCTTTTAATACCTCTATAGCCTCTTCTGAAGTGGTATTGTAGGCCTGCAATTCAAGCAACCCGGTAATAACGGCCAGGTTATTTTTAACCCGGTGATGGATCTCGGCCAGAAGAACCTCTTTCTCTTTCAGGGATTCTTTAATCTTATTTTCTGCCTGCTTGTTCTCTGTCACATCCACATACAGCCCGTAAATTGCGATCGTCTCTCCCTGTACCTTCACAGGCACTCCATAAATCAAAACATCGACAATACTTCCATCCTTACAACGTCTTTTCCCCGAGGTCTGTGCCGTATTGCCATTATATATTCTCTTAGATACTTCATAGGCATCACTTTTAGCATCTTCCGGTACAATAACTTCATCAATATTTTTACCTTTAATTTCTTCTGTGGTGAAGCCAAATACATTGGTAAAGGATTCATTAACAAACTGTAGTTCCTCATCCTTATTCATAAAGGCAATGC
>CAYXVW010000138.1:1443-7266 GCA_964468695.1 uncultured Balneolaceae bacterium
CCGTACATCTCTTCAGCACCACCATTAACCTCTAAAAATCGTCCCTCCTTATCCTGTATGTAAATCGCGTCACTTATAGAATCAAAGAGGTCTTTAAAACTTTCCAGGCTGGATCGGTACTGTTTAACAATCTTTTTATTGTGGGTGGTATCAACCAAGGTCCCAACCACTGCAGGCGCTCCGGCATATTTAATCGGCGATCCGAAAATATTTACATGAATGACCTGATCATTCTTTGTAATCCCTTTAAACCCATATTCAACTGATTCCCCAACCTGATGGATTCGATCAGTAATATTTTGCTGAACTTTCTTCAGGTCATCCGGATGAGCCAAGTCAGTGATACTGTATTTATTTTCAACTTCTTCTTTTCCGTAGCCAAAAATATCGGCAAAACGGGGATTTACATAGCGGAATACTCCATCCTGTATCAAGAAGATACCCACCAATGACTCTTCAGAAAGAGCCCTGAACAAATTTTGAGACTCTCTTTTTTCCGTAATATCTGCGATCAGTGCACGGGCAGAACGCAGGCTTCCATATTCATCATACAGTAACGAGTTATACCATTTATAATAGCGTACCTGTCCCCCTTTCGTTCGGATCTTGCTTTCTATTGTATATTGAGCTTGCTGATCCTTTATACTTTTTTGGCATTTCTCTTTCCAATCATCAAATGTATTCTCAGGCAGAATATGCTCTAAAAAAGCTTTCCGTCCTTTGGCTTCTTTCTCCTTCCATCCCAAAAGTTCTTCTGCTTGTTCCGACCAGTAGTTGATCGTATAATTGGCGTCCCACCCTATCTCAGCAAGGGGGAAATTGGCCTTATGGGTTTCCAGTTTAGGATATTGGTTTGGGTCGCTTTCCTGGTGGTTAATTTGTTCCGATACATCATGGGCAACCGTGAACTTTGCCAATTGACCGTCGAAATTAAACTGATGGTAAGTCAGCTGTACAAAAAATTCTTCTCCATTTTTACCTCTGTGAACCCAAATCGAATTGTTTTCATTAAGATCATTTATTAACTCTGCATGGGTTGATCTCTCTCCTAGATCATAAAAATTCATTCCACACAGTTCATCATAGACATATCCGTATTTTTCCAAAACAGCCTTATTAACATCTAATATATCGTGGGAACAATCATCCAGAATAAACAGTAGCTGGTTCGATAGATAGGAAGAATTTTTCTGATGCATTAAAAGTAAATCAAGTTAATAATTTTGTACTTTCAGCGAGTTCTAATATATCGTGATCTGTCAAAAAATAAAGAAAAAAATAGCCTGTCCCTCTTTTCTAATTTTTATATCTTTAAGGGCTTAATTACAGAAATAAATCTTTAATAGCATATTAATCTGCCGAATGGCTGACCAAATTACGATTACTTTCCCCGACGGAACGCAGAAGCAATATCCCAAGGGAATAACCGGACGTGAAATTGCGGAATCTATCTCTATGGGATTAGCACGGGAAGCACTGAGTATCACCCTCGATGATGAAATACTGGATTTAGATCGTCCGATTGAAAAAAGCGGAGATATTACCATTAATACCTGGGATAGTGAAGACGGTCAATATACCTTTTGGCACTCGTCGGCTCACCTCCTGGCCGAAGCTATTCAAGAACTCTACCCCAATGCTAAGTTTGGAATTGGTCCACCGATTGAAAACGGGTTTTATTACGATATTGATTTTGGAGATCAAACCATAGGACAGGACGATCTCGATAAGATCGAAGATAAAATGATCAACCTGGCCCGTAAAAAATCGGAGTTCAACCGAAAAGAAGTTTCCAAACAAGAAGCCCTTGATTTTTATAGAGAACAGGATAACGAATATAAGGTAGACCTTATCGAAGATCTGGAAGATGGTGAAATTACCTTTTATACCCAGGGCGAATTTACTGATCTTTGCCGTGGGCCGCATATTCCGGATACGGGTCGTATTAAGGCGGTTAAGCTAACGGGACTGGCCGGGGCATACTGGCGTGGAGATAATGAGAGTGAACAGCTTACCCGTATTTATGGTATTAGCTTCCCAAAGCAGAAGTTACTGAAGAAGTATCTGAAACGAGTTGAAGAGGCCAAGAAACGAGATCATAAAAAGCTCGGCAAAGAGCTGGAACTCTATATGATCGACTCAATGATCGGTCAGGGATTACCGGTATGGCTGCCCAATGGAACGGTAATACGTCGGGAACTGGAGGCCTTTTTAAGAGAGGAGCAGAAAAAAAGAGGATATAAAGAAGTTATCACCCCTCATATTGGGAATTTGGAATTGTACCGCACCTCCGGACATTACCCCTATTATCGGGAATCGCAGTACAATCCGATCCAGGTCGAAGATGAGGAATATCTGCTAAAACCGATGAATTGTCCACATCATCATCGTATCTACTCGAATAAGATGCATAGCTATCGCGATCTGCCGCTTCGGTTGGCAGAGTTCGGAAACGTTTATCGATTTGAGCAATCCGGGGAGCTGAGTGGTATGTCCAGAGTCCGCGGTTTCACCCAGGATGATGCTCATATTTATTGCACTCACGATCAGCTTAAAGATGAAATTAAAAACTGTTTGGAACTTACTGAGCTTGTTTTTGGTATCTTTGATATGCCGGTAGATATCCGATTGTCTTTCCGTGATGATAATGAAGAAAAATACGGGGGCAAGACTGAATTCTGGGACCGGGCCGAACAGGAAATAAGAGAAGTGGCCGATGAGGAAGAACTGGACTACACCATCGGTCGCGGCGAAGCCAGCTTTTATGGACCCAAGATCGACTTTATTATCCGTGATGCTATTGGACGAAAATGGCAACTGGGAACTATTCAGGTTGACTATGTAATGCCCGAACGATTTGATTTAAATTATGTAGGATCCGACAATCAGAAACACAGGCCGGTTATTATTCACAGAGCTCCCTTTGGTTCCATGGAGCGGTTTACCAGCATTCTAATAGAACATTTTGCCGGAGATTTCCCTGTTTGGCTGGCGCCAACACAGGTTAAAGTAATTCCCGTATCCGATGATTCTAACGATTATGCTTATAAATGTGCTTCAACACTTGAAGAAAATGACGTTCGTGTAGAAGTAGACGACCGAAGTGAAAAAGTCGGAGGAAAAATTCGTGATGCTGAAACGAGCAAGATTCCATATATGTTAATAGTAGGTAGTGATGAAGAGTCGGAAGGAACCGTTTCGGTTCGCCGGCATAAAGAAGGTGATATTGGAACTTTTGATTTTTCTGATTTTATTTCTAATCTCACTGAAGAGATTAGAAATAAAGAACTACCACAACACTAACTTAATTTTAATAAAACCACAGAGGTTACTATCGCAAGAACCAGACGACGAAGACCACGGGGCAACGAAGACCGTCCCAATGCTAATGAAGAAATCAGAGCATCTAAAGTCAGAGTTATTCATCCCGAAGACGCTGACAAAGAACACGAGGTTGTACCTATAGATCGTGCTCGTGAAATAGCTGAATCTTATGGGCTTGACCTTGTTGAAGTGGCACCCAATGCTGAACCACCGGTTTGCAAAGTGCTCGACTTTGGCAAGTATATGTACAAGAAGAAAAAGAAGGAAAAAGAAGCCAAAAAGAAACAGCATACGGTACAAGTTAAAGAACTACGGTTTAGACCCAATACCGACGACCATGATCTTGAATTTAAAACCCGTCATGCTCGCGGATTTCTTGAAGATGGTGATAAAGTTAAGGCTACTGTTCAATTTCGCGGCCGGGATATGCTCTACACCGATCGAGGGAAGGAACTGCTAATGGATTTAGCGGAAGAACTTAGCGATATCAGCGAGATTGAAACAAAACCTAATATGGAAGGACGCCGAATGATTATGATGCTGGCTCCTTCAGGTAAAGGGGGGTCTTAAGTAAATAGTAATATCAGCGCTCTTGCTTGATATTCGGGGATAAAATCTTTTATTATAAATATTCTCAGTATAGAGTTTATTCTCTAAACTCTTATGCTTATCTTTGAAGCCTTTTAATTCCAAGAAATTCCAAACAGGTGTTTCGTTATGCCAAAGATGAAATCAAACAGTGGAGCGAAAAAACGCTTTAGAAAAACCAGTTCTGGTAAAATTAAGCGTAAAAAGGCTGGAAAAAGCCATATCCTCACTAAGAAACGAAGTAAAAGAAAGCGTAAACTCGGCAAGACTACCTTCGTCGACAAGACCCAGAAGAAGGATGTCGAACAAATGCTTCCTTATAAATAACGTTTTATTGTATATTTAAATTAAACATTAACATTTAAACATTAGACAAAATGCCACGTTCAAGAAATAAGGTGGCTTCCCGTCGCCGTCGCCGCAAGATTTTAAAACAGGCGAAAGGTTACTGGGGCAAGCGAAAAAATGTTTATCGTTTTGCGAAAAACGCGGTGGAAAAAGGGATGCTATATCAGTATCGCGACCGCAAAGTTCGTAAACGTGAATTCCGGAAGCTCTGGATTACACGCATTAATGCTGCTGCCCGACAAAACGGTTCAACCTATTCAAGGCTGATGGGAGCCCTTAATAAGAAAGATATTCAGATCAATCGTAAGGTTTTAGCAGATCTTGCCGTAAATGATCCGGATGCTTTCACTGCTATTGTAGAAGAAGCATCTAATTAATAGTATTATTCTATTTAAAAGCCGATCCGCCAATATTTCTGGATGGATCGGCTTTTTTTATTTTTACGGATTAGATAAGTTAGACCTTCCCTGCACACCCTGATATCTTATTACAATTTGTCTGGTCTGCATATATACATAAAAGCATATAATTATATCGATTACTGAAATTTCATGCTCGACGATATCCAAGAACTGAAAGAAGAGGTCATTAATTATAATATCTCCACCGAAGATGAACTAGAGGAGTTTCGGCTGGAATTCCTATCCCGCAATGGAAAAGTCCAGGATATGTTTTCCCGGATGAGTGAAGTGCCCAATGAAGAAAAAGCCAAAGTGGGGAGAGCCATGAATGAAGTTAAGAACCTGGCTCAAGAAACTTTCGATGAGCACAAAAAGCGACTGGCCCGCAAGCAAGCGTCTGATATAAAAGCAACGGATGATCTTTCTCTGCCGGCCCCTCCCCTCTCTCCTGGCTCTTACCATCCGCTTACTCAAACAATGGAGGAGATGAAAAATATTTTCTATCGGCTCGGTTTTTCTATTGCAGACGGTCCGGAAGTAGAGGATGATTTCCACAATTTTACAGCGCTTAACTTTCCTCCCAATCACCCGGCTCGTGACGAACAGGATACCTTTTTTATCCGGAAAGACGAAGATCCCAATGTGGATGATCTGGTACTTCGCACACACACCTCCCCTGTTCAAATACGGCTGATGCAGGAAAAAGAACCGCCGATACGAACCATCATGCCCGGACGGGTTTACCGAAACGAGGCGGTATCACCTAAGTCCTATTTCCTTTTTCACCAGGTAGAGGCACTCTATATTGATACGAATGTCAGTGTCGCTGAGCTCAAAGAAACTCTTATAAGCTTTGCCAAACTGATGTTTGGAAGTGATGTAAAGTATCGACTACGACCGGGATTTTTTCCCTTTACAGAACCCAGTCTTGAAATGGATATCTGGTGGGAAACCCCGAATTCATCGGATGACGGACGCTGGCTGGAAATTTTAGGATCCGGAATGGTGGATCCCAATGTGCTGAAAGCGGTGGATATCGATCCTGAAGAGTATACCGGATATGCCTGGGGAATGGGCGTAGAACGCATCGCCCTGCTCCGTCACGAAATAGATGATATCCGGGTCTTTTATGAAAACGACATTCGATTTTTAGAACAGTTTC
>CAYXVW010000139.1:0-2530 GCA_964468695.1 uncultured Balneolaceae bacterium
CCGCCGCCAGAACAAGTCCGGAGGGCCCGTGGCACCTTTATGTGGATAAAAACGACAATAAGGCTATTGACGAGAAAGAGCAGGTTTTCACTATCCGGGCAGACACCAGCAAAGCTTCATGGTCTGGCCCCGTTCCCGTACGCCATGTCATCGATGAATCATCGGTCAGGGACTCAGTTATTCTCACCATCAGGCATGCTCCGGATCTTCCGGCCCAATACCGGTCAAGTGCCATCCCCGGTGCTCCTGACCTCACCTATGAACTTCCCTTTAAACAGCGAAAGGGAGTCCTCAACGGCGATCCTTTCTATCTCTCTGCTCCATTTGAATCCACTTTTTCGGACTATTTCCAACTATTAATCGATCACAATGAGAACGATACCCTGGAGACGGGCTCCGGTTCCGATGAAATATATACTGACGATCTCACCCGGATGTACCGTAAACAAAAATTTTATCTGTTTTCATCATTTGAGCTCGATGGTCGTTTTTGGCAGGTGGCGGATATTGATCCCCACGGCCGTTGGATACGCCTGCGACCGGCCCCGGCCGCAGAGAAGCAACAGCCAATAACCAAAGGAGAAGCCGCACCTCAATGGCAGGGTATCAGCTTCCGGGGAGATACTCTCAGTATGGAGAAATTAAAAGGAACGTATGTTCTGCTGGATTTCTGGGGCAGCTGGTGCGGACCCTGTATCGAAGCGATTCCCCTGCTGAAGAAAGCCTATCATCGGTTTCGACATCAAAATTTTGAGATTATTGGCTTTGCCTATGAAAATGAGGAATCTCTGGATCAGGCGCTCAAAGAATACCGTTTATCCTGGCCGCAGATGCTGGATGAGGCCGGCAATTACAGCTCGCTGTTTCGAGTGCGCGGTTATCCAAGCTACTTCCTAATCGGACCCGACGGTACTGTTCTGGAAATGGACCGCTCATTAAAAGGTAATCAACTCATCCCCACGCTGGAAAAATATTTAGAGTAGAGGAATGAGCAGAAAGCCAACCCTCAAGACAGACCTGACAGGTCTTTAGATAGTATAGCAGTCTTCCTGAGATTTACTTGACCAAGGAATACGGTTATTGCCTAAACTGATCTAATACAAATAGCTTAAGTTTTGAGGTATCTACGTTCTGCTTCCTCAACCGGACCATTTCACTATAGTAAAGCGGGGTACTTCACTACCCTGAAGTACCCTGATTCAGGGACCTGCAAGGACTTTACACGGTTCAGTTCCATATTTATATCTGTTAGTAGAATTTAAGTTTCCCGGACAACGTCGCGAACTCTCGGAGAACGGAAAAATCCTCACACAGAGAATATTTTATCGTCGGTGAGGTTTAACATCTTAATAAACAATCATTAATTGAATCCAAAGCCAAGTCCCATATTATTCCCCTCCACCGGAGGGGTGCCGAGGAACGAGGCGGGGTGGGTTATTTCGCATACTTAGCTTTTAATCTATTTTAAAACAATGACCAGTATGGAACGATATTACTTTATTTAATAACTGGTCCAAGTTGCAAATTTGAATCAGTTTGGTCGGATAGTGCGCATATTTTCTGGACTGGCTCACAACAATCTTCTCTCCTAAATGTAAGAGGTCTCCCTGTCGCGGCCACGACATATC
This sequence comes from uncultured Balneolaceae bacterium, assembly GCA_964468695.1. Lineage (GTDB taxonomy): Bacteria > Bacteroidota > Rhodothermia > Balneolales > Balneolaceae > Fodinibius. The sequence goes on from CAYXVW010000139.1 coordinate 1,629, forward strand.
CCTGTCGTAAGGTAGGGAGAGACCCTGTCGCGATCGCAACATACCCTACTTCTTCATGACCCTGACATAGCCTGTGTTGGATATTAGATATGCTTATTGTTTATCATACCAACAAATACCTGTAAAAGGTATTTGTACGGACGTACCATAGTACGTCCCAAAAGTCCTATTTTAGGACGGATCCGAGGAGCCCGGTATCTGGTATCCGCTATCTGACATCCGGAAACTATGTACTCTTATCCACCAGTTTTTTTAGCTCTGAAACCAGCATTAGCGATTCGATAGGCGTCATTCGGTTGGGATCACAGGCTTCCAGTTTATCCATAAGCATCTCAATATTCGGATCCAGCTGGGCCTGAAATAGTGAGGGCTGGGTAATCTGCTCCTGCTTCTCCATCTCCTGGGCCGCTTTCTTGACGGCAGCTTTCTTTTTCTTGGCTCCCTCTTCGAGGGTTCCGTTGCTGTCGGTGACATCAAGGCTATGGCTCTCGAGATTCTTGAGAATTTCCTTGGCCCGCTCTATTACAATAGACGGCAGTCCGGCCATATCGGCCACCTGAATACCATAGCTGTGGTCGGCACCACCCCGGACCAGCTTACGCAGGAAAATAACCTTGCCGTCGTGCTCTTTGACCGACACATTGTAATTGACGATGTGATCGTACATGTTTTCCAGCTCATTCAGCTCATGGTAATGAGTGGCAAAGAGGGTCTTGGCTGCTACGGATGGTTGATTGTGCAGGTATTCGGCCAGCGACCAGGCAATACTAAGTCCGTCGAAGGTACTCGTACCCCGTCCTACTTCATCCAGAAGAATCAGGGAATTACGGGTAGCATTATTAAGAATATTCGCCGCCTCATTCATCTCAACCAGGAATGTACTTTCACCGGCAGCCAGATTA
>CAYXVW010000139.1:2540-7166 GCA_964468695.1 uncultured Balneolaceae bacterium
AAGCGCCCACCCGGGTAAAGATTTTATCCACCAGCCCGATATGCGCGTCTTCCGCCGGAACAAAACAGCCAATCTGGGCAAGAAGTACGATCAGTCCCGTCTGACGCAGGATAATACTTTTACCCGCCATATTGGGACCGGTGATGATGAGAATCTGCTCATCTTCATTTTCCAGATGAATATCATTGGGTATAAAGGGATCGCCGGGCGGAAGTGTTTTTTCTACCACCGGATGGCGGCCCTTGGTAATATCTATAACCTGATCGTCGGCTATAGCCGGTTTACAGTAGTTATTGTTATAGGCCACCTGCGCAAAACTCTGCAGGCAATCGAGTTCGGCCAGAGCCTGTGCAATTTGCTGAACATCCTCTGCAAATTCTGCTACATACAGGCGCAACTCCTCAAAAAGTTCATACTCCAGCGTTTTACTGCGCTCCTCAGAGGAAAGTATTTTTTCCTCTACCTCTTTCAGTTCAGGCGTAATATACCGTTCCGAATTGACCAGCGTCTGCTTGCGGATAAAATGGTCCGGCACTTTTTCGGCATGCGTATTGGTTACTTCGATATAGTAGCCATATACCTTGTTATAGCCTACCTTAAGCGACTTAATCCCTGTTTCTGCGGCCAGTTCATCTTTTATTTCGCTGATATAATTCTTCCCATTGCGGGCGATGTCTCGCAGTTCATCCAATTCCTCATTAAAACCATCTGCGAAAATACCACCGTCGCGGACGCTGGCCGGGGGATCCTCCACAATGGCTTTATCAATGCGTTCCTGTACTTCTACCAGCAGCTTCAGCCGTTCCCGGATATCATTTAACAGCGGCTCCTCCAGCTGGCTAAACTGCATCTTAATGCGCGGCACTTGTGCCAGTGAAAGCTTAAGCTTTTCCAGATCCCGTGCATTAGCCCGGCCTACACAAATACGCGACATCAACCGTTCCAGGTCGCCCACCTGATCCAACTCTTCACGAAGTTTTTCGCGCACATCATGATCTACATTCAGTGCTTCAACGGCATTCAGCCGATTCCGTATGGGTCCCATTCGCTTGAGGGGACGCATAATCCACTTACGCAGCAGGCGTCCTCCCATTGCTGTTATGGTATCATCCAGTATGGAAATCAACGTACCCTCACTGCTTTGTCCCTCCTGTATGGTGGTCGTCAGCTCCAGGTTTCGCTTGGTGGACCCATCCAGCGCCATATACTCCTGGTTCTCAAAAGACTGTAACCGTTTGATATGGCCTAAAGACGCTTTCTGCGTCTCCTGGAGGTAGTGCATCAGCGCGCCGGCGGCAATTTGAGCAATTCCCTGGTCTTCAACCCCAAACCCTTTAAGAGAATGCGTTTCAAAATGATCCGTAAGAAGGTTATAGCCATAATCTCCTTCATAAACCCACTCTTCAATAAACGTGAGGTTATAGTCCAACAGCGGTTCCGGGACATTATTTTTCAGATATTTCGGAAGCAATAATTCAGCAGGAGTAACTGATTGTAATAAATCATGCAGCTGTTCTTTTTTTACCTGGCTGAGTGCAAATTCTCCCGTCGAGACATCAGAAAAAGCCACTCCGGCCGTTTTGCCTTCCCAGTAAACAGCCGCAGCGTAATTATTCCGCTTGTGTTCCAGTAGTTTCTCAGACATGGTAACGCCGGGGGTCGTGATTTCCGTCACTTCCCGGGATACAACCTTGCGTCCCGCATCTTTGGCCTCCGATGGATTTTCAACCTGCTCACAAACCGCTACCCGGTGCCCCTTTTTCACAAGTTTCGGCAAGTAGGTATCCAGAGCGTGGTATGGGAAGCCGGCCAGGGGCGTCTGATCACTGCCGTTATTACGTTTGGTAAGCGTAATGCCCAGCTCTTCGCTCACCAGCTTGGCATCTTCGGCAAAAGTCTCGTAGAAGTCTCCCACCCGGAAAAGTAAAATCGCGCCTTCGTGCTCCTCCTTGATTTCATGGTATTGGCGCATCAACGGCGTCAAATCTTTTTTCTTCGTGGAGCTCATCGATAAATATGGATTAAATACGTTGAATTTCTTTCAATGTAAGGTATCAAATTGACTACTTTTTAAGAAGCCTAATTCGATCGATTTTGGTTTAAAAACAGGAATTAATTACGGCAAATCAACAGGATAATCTTACTCTTCGGTATTGAACCGATATAAATATGGAGAGCGGTGTGCCTCACCCGTATTTTTCTTCCCGATCCGGTCCAGGCGACCCGAATTAATCATTTTCCGATGAAAACCAGACCGGTTCAACTCTTTGCCCAGAATAGTTTCATAAAGATTCCGGAGCTCGCGCATGGTAAATTCATCATCCAAGAGATTTAATCCCACCGCCCGGTGATCAATATTTTCCCGAAGTCTTTCCAGTGCTTTTTGGATGATCTGTTCATGGTCCCATAATAAAGACGGCAGATGATGAATATCATACCACCGGCAACTGTCTGATAAAAAATCGGCAATGGGTTTGGCTTCTTTAAAATCCACCAGAGCATAATAACCTGCTGATATAAACCGCTGAAGCAAAAAGTGATCTTCTGTTGGCTCCAGCCCGTTTTTTTTCATGACAATCCGCATCGGCTCCGGATTAAAGCGTTTGAGGCTGCCAAAGGTAAAAAATTGGTTCAGACTGATATCCCGGAGTTTTGTTCGTTCATACAGGACCCGCCGGGCTGCCTCATTAAGATTTTCGTCTTTTCGGACAAAACCGCCGGGCAGGGCAAAGAAATCCGTTTCTTTATACTCCAGGATTAGAATTTTCAGCACCTTCTCATGGTAACCAAAGATCACACAATCTATAGCAACACCAGGCAGAAATTCTTCCCAGTCAACCTCGTAATTTTCTTTTCCTGTTTTTTGTTCCATGCTCATCTATCCCCTTCTGTTTGTACCGCAAAATAAAAATCATTACTATTGTTGCATAACGTAACAATAGAAACTATTAATCGTAAAGCAGTCGCGTAGCTGTCTCTGAAGTTATTCATTATAAAATTGAATACCATGTTTAAAAATAAACGGTTTTCTTGTACGGCTGTATTGATTTTTCTTTTAATGCTTACAGTCTCCCAGTCCAACGCCCAATCCGATAAGCGCTCGGTCCTCACTCAAACGACCATAGAAAATGGTACAATAGAAGGAATTGATGATTCCGGAATTGCCATTTATAAAGGCATTCCCTTTGCACAGCCTCCGGTCGGCGACCTGCGCTGGCGACCCCCTGTAGATACCGAGAATTGGAGTGGAGTACGAGAAGCAAAAGAGTTTGGTGCAGGATGTATGCAGCTGCCCGTATTTGGAGACATGAATTTCCGTTCGGAAGGATTTAGTGAAGACTGTCTGTATCTTAATGTGTGGACACCGACTAAATCAGCTGATACAAAACGGCCCGTGTTGGTTTACTATTACGGCGGCGGATTTATGGCCGGAGACGGATCGGAACCAAGATATGATGGCGCCAGCATGGCACGAAATCATGGTATTGTAACGGTTACCGTTAACTATCGACTGGGCGTATTTGGATTTATGGCTCATCCTGAATTGACAGAGGAGTCTCCACACAATGCTTCCGGCAATTATGGATTACTCGACCAGGCTAAAGCCCTGCAGTGGGTTAAAGATAATATTTCTTCTTTTGGCGGAGACCCGAATGACATTACCATTGCCGGGGAATCAGCGGGATCTATTTCTGTGAGTGCACTGATGGCTTCCCCATTGTCCAAGGATCTTATTTCAGGGGCCATTGGTGAAAGTGGATCAATCATGGGAGCCCTCCCGGCCGTATCCCTTGAAGAAGCTGAAAATACGGGTCAGCAATTCGCCGACCTTATCGGTGCTCAGTCACTGGCTGATCTAAGAGCAATGGATGCCGATACCCTGTTAGAGCACACCGGCCAGCAGCAAGCACCGCAATTTAGTCCCACCGTTGACGGTTATTTTTTCCCAAAGGCTCCAGTTGAAATTTATGCTGATGCGGAGCAGGCTAATGTGCCCCTGTTTGTAGGATGGAACTCCCAGGAGATGAGTTACCAATTTATTATGCAAGGCGATGATCCCACCCCGGAAAATTATGTTCAAAAGGTGGAAGAACTGTACGGTGAGGAGGCCGATAAAATCCTGGAACTTTATCCCGGCTCGACTACTGAAGAAGCCGTTTATTCTGCTACCGATCTGGCAAGCGATCGGTTTATCGGTTACAGTACCTGGAAGTGGAGTGACATCCACAGCCAGACCGGTAACCAGCCCGTCTACCGGTACTATTACACCCATCCACGTCCGCCTATGATAGAAGAACAAAAGAAAACCGAGAATGGTGAAGAAGAAGGAAACAATGACTTCCCTGAACCTAAGGGTGCTGCCCATGCGGTTGAAATCGAATACCTGATGGGGAATTTACCCTCTAATAACGTTTTTGCATGGACGGAAGAGGACTATAAAGTTTCGGATATCTTCCAGAATTATGCGGCTAACTTTGTCAAAAACAAAAGCCCCAATGGACTCGGAGTCCCTTATTGGTCGGCTATTAATAAAGGCGATACTCCTAAAGTGATTTACATTGGACCCGAAACCCAACTCAAAGAAGAGCAGCATCGCGAACGGTACCTGCTGCTGGATGAGCTATA
>CAYXVW010000140.1:0-7028 GCA_964468695.1 uncultured Balneolaceae bacterium
TAATAGATGGTAGATACATGATCAGCATAGGCAGAGAAAGCGCCAAGCATTCCATTTGCCCGGACGCTGGCTTCGTAGATCGAGAATCCGCTGGCAAAAGCGGAGCCCGAACACATCAAAAAGATGAATATTGTAGCTATTATCTTTCGCATAGAACCTCCGTTAATAATTAGGATTGGATTTCAAAAAGGAATAAGAATGTATTCCATTATTACTTTGTTATACTTGCAGATGATGTCTAATGGTTCACTTAACACTGTTAACTTTAAATAACTAAAACCTTTACAAATATAAAAGTGAAGTTTGCAATAAGGGTGGATTTTTATTTCATTCTATGATCATATATTAGAATTATGAACATAATTTAAGTTACATGGATTGGTTTGAAGAATGGTTTGACAGTCCATTTTATGAAATATTATATGCCGACAGAGATGAAGAGGAGGCGGCTTTATTAGTTGATTTTCTTGAAGACTACCTTTCACTTCAGGAGGGAGCAAAAGTATTAGATCTGGGGTGCGGAAGGGGACGTCATGCAATTCATTTATATAAAAATGCTAAAGATAATTTTGAGAATGGATATGAGGTAACAGGAGTTGATCTTTCGGAACGTGCGATTACAACTGCCAGAGAGCAGGCCAAAGTGGAAGGACTTGAGAACATACGTTTTGAAGTTCGTGATATGCGCAATCCTCTCCCGGAAAAATTCGATGCTATACTGAATTTATTTACAACTTTCGGATATTTTGAGTCTGATGAGGAAAACGTCAGTGTACTTGAAAGTGTGAAGCAGATGCTGGTTCCCAATGGAGTTTTTGTAATCGATTATCTTAATGCGGTTAAAGTTCGAAATGAACTTCAACCTTCTGATGAGGGCAGATTGAAAAGCATTAATTATCGCATACATCGATATATTGAAGAAGATTCTGTATATAAGGACATCATTTTTTCAGGCGATAATATCGAAGAAACCCGTCATTATTCAGAACGCGTTAAATTATATGATCTGGATTGGTTTAAAAAGCATCTGGCTGCCAACAATTTGATTATAGATAATGTGTTTGGTGATTATAGAGGGGGAGACTTTGATCCGCAAAAAAGTGACAGGCTATTGATTATAAGTCACTTGGCGGCTGATAACAAAAGCGAAGGATAGTTGGTTTGTAAGCTGTTTTATAGAGTTGAAGAAAATTTATAACGTTGTATCCGGAAAAACTTCTTCGGCTCCGTGAGGTGGCTTTTTAAGCGAATTAGTTTCAAAATAGAATTGTCGATCCGTTCTAATGCGCTTACGATTAATGCTAAAAAATCGCAATTGCTCACCTATCAAGGGCTTGAATACCTCGAAAAGATCGGGATAAATATTCTTTCTTGAATAGAGGTAGAGATCGTAACCATTAGGGGCCTGAATTTTTGATAGAACCCACACTCCTGTTTGTAGTAACTCTCTCAGAGCGGGAGCGGATTGATCATCGGAAACAAGGTCCGGAAAGTTATATGTATTCTTTTTTGTATTTGAATCAATAATTAAAGTCTGACCGGTTTGTGCATGATTTAAGGCCGTGTCCAGTTTTTGGAACGTATCCTCAGCGGTATGAATTGCTCGATTTTTGAAAACTTCACCCAGCTGATCAATTATTTTGGAGCTTTGCTGTAGGGTACTTAGCCCGAAATGTTCTTCTGGTAGAATTGTGCCGGTAATATAAAGGGTAGAGTAGGTAGGAGAGGGTTTCATGAAGTCTGCAAGTCTGGAATCCTGTTCCTGGCCGGTATCTTTTGCCTTTAGGTCTCCAAGAGATTGATCATGATTAAAAAACAGTTTAAATATATCCATGACCGGTACCTTTTGTTGTTGAGAGCCTGCTTTATTTATTAAAGATCATCAAAATGAATGAAAAAACAGATTTTTCTCTCAGTTGTAATCATTCATAGCCTGCTCAATACCATTCCTAACGTAGGTAAAAACGGCATCAATAGCCCTATCTATAGCCTCCTCGACAGCCTGCTCTTCCTCATCAGTAAAAGGGGAGAGTACATAATTTACCTGTTGCCCCTTTGGAAACTCATTACCTATACCAAAGCGCAAACGCGGAAAATCATCAGACCCCAGTTTTTGAATGATATCTTTAATACCATTGTGTCCTCCTGCGCTGCCTCCGGGCCGTAACCGAATAGTGCCAATATCAAGGTTCAGGTCATCATAACAAACCATGCAGGAGTCAATATCTGTTTTATACCAGTTGATAACCTGTCGAACGGCATCTCCACTATTATTCATATAGGTAGTAGGTTTCACAAGATAAATATTTTTCCCTGCCCGACTTGCTTTACCTATATGAAAAGGGCCCTTACCGGGCCCCATTCGTACAGACAGTGAATCTGCCAGTTGATCTATAAATCTGAAACCGATGTTATGTCGGGTCCCTTCATATTTGCGTCCGGGATTCCCTAAACCTACTAAAATAGGCATAATCAAGTAACATCGGTTTGGGAGATATTATTGTTCACCACCTTCTTCAGTGTCCTCTTCTTCACCTTCTCCTTCGGCTTCTTCTCCCTCAACAGCTTCTTCTCCTTCAAGAGGCTCTTCTCCTTCTTCGAGCTCTTCTTCTTCGCCTGGCTCTTCGGTAATAAGAGAGGAAGTGAGAAGCTCTTCGGATTTTGGAGGACGAATAGTAACAATCGTTCGGGCAAGATCATCCAGTGGAATAATACCCTCAAGTTCAAGGTCACTGACGTGTAATGAATCTCCAATTTTGAGATCACTTACATCAACCGTATAAACTCCCGGAATAAGATCTGGTGTAACCCGGATACGAAGGATATGCATGGGCTGGAAAATACGTCCGCCGCCTTCTGTTACGCCCACAGGAGTACCTTCAAGGTGGATGGGTACGCTGATAGTAACTTTATGATCCTCGGCCAGTACATAAAAATCTACATGAACGGGACGATCTGTTAACGGATGAAATTCTGTCGTTTTAAGCAGCGTGCGATAGGTTTCTCCATCAATTTCCAGCTCAATAATTTGACGTTTGCTATCTGCTAATATTTTTTCAAACTCAAGCTCGTCAATAGAGAAGTGAATATTTTCATCCACTTCCGGTCCGTACAATACAGCAGGTACGCGCATAGCATCTCGCAACGCATCTGCAGCCTTACGGCCGGTTTCTCTTTTCTTTCCTTTTAATGTAACAACTTCAGGCGTAGTCATAATTCTGTTAATTTTTTTTACCACTAAAGCACAAAACACCAAGAAAAACTGTATTTTCAGCTATTGGTATATAATTCAGTAACGTTTCGTTAAAGTGTATAAATATATTAAAGTTAGTGCTTTCGTGTTTGTGGTTACCAAGTTAATCGTCAAATAGTGCACTTATTGTATCGTTGGTATGGATACGCTGAATCGCTTCAGCAAAAATACCTGCTACACTCAATACCTTAATTTTGTTCGAAGGTTTTCGTAATGGCACGGTATCAGTTACCAAAAGCTCGTCAATCGGAGAATCTTCAATGCGTTGAAACGCAGGTCCCGATAAAATGGGATGCGTACAGGTTGCTTTTATATCTAGTGCCCCTCGTTTTTTCAGTGCGGAGGCCGCATTTGTGAGAGTACCTGCCGTATCAATTAAATCGTCAACAATCAGTACGTTTTTACCTTCTACCTCACCAACTATATTCATTACCTCCGCCACATTTTGCTTGGGTCGACGCTTGTCAATAAATGCAAGTCGTGCATTAAGCTGTTTTGCATAGGCGCGAGCCATTTTTAGGCTTCCTACATCAGGAGCAACCACAACTAAATTATCAATGGGGTGCTCGCTAAAATGATCAATAAAAAGCCGGCTGGCATATAAATGGTCAACCGGAATATCAAAAAAACCCTGTATTTGAGCTGCATGAAGATCCATCGTCAATATACGATCAGCTCCGGCCTCTGTAAGTAAATTGGCCATGAGCTTGGAAGCAATGGAAACGCGCGGCTGATCCTTACGATCTTGCCGGGCATACCCAAAATAGGGCATTACAGCCGTTACGCGCTTGGCAGAGGCTCTTTTTGCAGCATCCAGCATGAGTAAGAGTTCAATAATATTATCACCCGGAGGTGTTGTGGATTGTACTACAAATATATCCTCTCCACGAATACTCTGCTCATACTTTACATAAAGTTCGCCATCTGAAAAAGGTTTTATGGTTACCTCGCCTAACGAAGTGCCGTATTGCTCAGCTACAGCTCGCGAAAGAGCTATATTGCTGCGTCCGGCAAATATGGCTAAAGGCGTATCCAACGAAACCTATTTCAAAAGTTTAAAATAAAAAGAAAAGGATGGCTTTGCAGTCATCCTTTCTGTTTAATTGCTTTGGAGTGTTGCCCGGGGAGGATTCGAACCCCCACTGACGGCACCAAAAACCGCTGTCCTGCCATTAGACGACCGGGCAATTTGTTCTCTCTTTTAAGAGAGACAGATAATAGGGATTTACTGAGTTCAAATCAAGAGGAAATTTCGTTTTTGAATACAAAACATTTCTGACATTGTCCGGCTTTGCAGTAGTGCCTTAATTGGTGGATGGTACCGAGTTTTCTTTTATAGATAGAAGACTCAAGTTCGGTATCGTTTAATCTTTTTAGTAACGATTTCGGCAGCGATACACGGTGGGTTTTCCACAGAGACCAACTTCTGTTTTTTATTTTTGCTGAGTAAAATAACTGCCCAAGCAAATATAAAGCAGGAAGAAAGACCGTTCCAAATAGAATGTCGCCTCTTTCTTTTCCGATGGAATAATTTAAGTTTTTTGTATTGATATTGATAAGCTCCTCCCACAACTCTTTGGGGTCTTCTTGCATCCACCGTTTAAAAGGCTGTTTTATTATATGCCATAAAGCCCATGCAGCTTGAGGGATACGTTTTTCGGGATGGTTATTAGGCCGACAGCCTTTGTGGTTCCATTCAAAGTCGGTAATATTTCCATGTTTCCTGTCGTGTAGGCCTGAAATTGCCAGTGCGTGAGCCGTTAAAGATTCTGCAGAGGGAAAATTGAAACTGGTTGTTTCCTGTAAAAGAATACGTGCAAGTTGACGCATAGGCTTCCTGTTATGAGAAATACCCAGCCCGTCGAAAAGAGAAATAACAAGCAGCTTAATCCATGCTTGAGAGGGAGGGAGATTCGGATCATAGAATTCAAGCAGATCTTCAACTTTTTGCTCGAAGTATTCTTTATGTGCTTTATTTAGTTGTTTTAAGAAAGCCTCTTCCGATATATAGGAAAGGTGCCTGGCACAGGGAAGCTGGGGATGCCTCAGGTATTCAACTAAGAAGGATTCCAATGGTTGAGATACATAATGCGAGAGACAAAGAGTAGGTATTTTAGTTTGATCTTGTCGCTGTATTCTTTCCTTTGTTTCTTCGAATACTACATGGAGAATGACATTGTTGTATCGTGAATCCTGTTGGTGATTATGATTTCGCCAATCGGCCAGTTTCCAGTGTATCTCAATATCACCATACCACCGGAGTTGACCAATCGTAATTTCAGCTCTCAAGAAGTCGGGTCCGTCAGATTTGTTATGATAGCCGGGAAAGTGAATTGCTACGTTATTTCCGTGTGCAGTTTGAAGGTTTTGGCTGGCAAATTGTCGGTTTTCCCAAATCCAATGGAGTAGTTCCTCCCGATATGTAGGCCTCTTATCTGGCATCGCTAAAGTCTTCTTTATCTAAGGGGATATATTCCTTAGCTTCACAGAAGCTTGGAATATTTTGTTTGAGATTCCTTTTTTAGGAGGTAAGCTGTTTGCCGAAATAACAAATAATAGCTCGAGAGCAATATGGCTTACGAAAGAGGTTCGGGAAATATTAAGCAAGGGGATCAGTAATTGTTCAGTCATAATATGCTGCTTGAATGAATGATTTGTTTGCATACTTTAACAATACCTCTTGATTGTTATCGGATATTTACTCTTGATAAAATGTATTTTAAATAAAAAGGGATATAACTACAATAAGAATTCAATTTAACTTTAGTATTAAAAGTAATATGCCTACTTCAGATTCGCTCACGCTTTTGACCCCCGATCGTATTCAGCGTTCAATGAAACGGATGTCCCATCAGATTAATGAAGCTAACAAAACCGATCGACCTATATTATTGCTTGGTGTCAACCAGCGGGGCTTAGCAGTGGCAAAACTATTAGCCAAGCATTTAAATGAAGTTATCGTACAAGAAATATCGATTGAACCTCTACGCTTGGATAAGAGTATGCCTACTGACCAGGAGTGGAGGCAGAAAGAGTATAATGGGGATCTGTTTGTAATCATTGTAGATGATGTCATCTTCTCAGGACAAACAATGTTTTCAGCATTGACGACAGTTGTTAAGGAGCTGGAACTTCAGGAAATTCATTCAGCTGTTCTCGTAGACCGTGGACATCGGAAGTTTCCGGTAAAAGCAGAATTTTGTGGTATGGAGCTACCTACTAAACTAAATGAACATGTGAAAGTGGTTGTAAAAGATGGAAAGGTGCGGGAAGTTCAACTCGATCGCCGGTGAGGCTCCTTTTCTATTGAGGTTATTTTCCGTATTTTAAGTTCAACTTTTATTAATAATATAATTTCTATCCATTCAATGGGTAAACAAGTCTGCTTTGTAAGCATTTTATTCCTGATATTATTCAGTTCAGTTCCCAGTTTTGGGCAGGAGGCAATAAAGATAAGTGAGTTATTGGAAGATGATGGTGATATATCTGTTCGGGATATGTCGCGTATTGATAATACAGTAGTTGTCGCAGATACGCTTGAAGGATGGGATGCCCGATGGTCGGGTGGTTTAAATGGTGCCCAGGCCGCTTATAATAATTGGAGCCAGGGGGGAACCAATACTATTAGTGTTACTGCTTCTACGGTTTTTAATCTTAAATACCGGCAGGATCGGTTTGCTTATGCATTGGATACCAACCTGAAATATGGGAAGGCAAGAATACAAAATGAAGGGACACGTAAAACAGATGATCGCTTTGCCATCAATAATAAATT
>CAYXVW010000141.1:0-7018 GCA_964468695.1 uncultured Balneolaceae bacterium
TCTTCTTCCGGCGTTCTTTGAGTTTTTGCTGAACCTTTTCGGGAAGATCTAGTTCTTTGGGAGACTGCCCAAGCTCGCTTTCGAGTTTATTAATATCATTTCTGTCTTGCTTTGATACCAGGGAAACAATACGCGAAGCTTTGCCACGGCTGACAAGGTTTGCACGGTATCGATACTCATCAGGGTCCTCCGGAACATCGTAATTAATTACCTGTTTTACATTGTCGATATCCATGGTCGTAGCCGATAAATCCCCGACCAAGAGAAACTGAACATCCCCATTGGTAAAGTTAGCAAAACGTTGAGCTCTCTTTTCGTCAGAAAGCTTATCGTGCAAACTCGTAGATTTGAAATTATTCTTGCGAAGAACTTTATAAAGTCGGTCGGTACCCCGTTTGGATGCGGTAAATATAATAGCCCGGTCATTTGGAGATTCTTCAATATGAGCCATCAGAGTAGTGATTTTCATCCGATTGGGCACATAGATATATCCCTGAGAAATATCTTGGGGAACGGCCGGGGGCTTGTCAAGCATTGGAGGGATTCCATTTTCATCAAAACCTATGGCAATACCATCCTCCAGGTTATCTTTAGCAAACGCTTCAACCTCATCGGTTAGTTCAGAGGTAAAAATGAGCGTTTGATGTTCAGACAATACTCTCTTTAAAATGTTCTTAACTTTTGGTATTAAATTGAGCGAAGCCAGCTTATCCAACTCATCAATAACCAGGTAATCTATGTGCCGAAAAATAAAACGGAGGTCTTGCATTACGCTGAGCAGAGGGCCGGGATTTGCTACAATAACCTGGGGGGCGTCATTTAAAGAAGCTTTTTGCTCCTCTTCACTACCATCAAGATCAATAGAGGCACACTCAACTTGTGCATGATAGCCAGCTGCCCAGACGAGCTCATCAATTTGTTGAGCTTCATCAGAATTGGGTGTTAAGATAAGGGTGGTTGTACCCTCGACTTCCTCCTTGCCATCAATTTTAGCTAAGGCAGGGATAACAAAAGTAGCATTTTTGCTTTTCCCGGGTGCAGCTTTAATTAGTGCATCATTACCTTCTAGTATCTTGGGAAGTGCTTTTTCCTGGAGTTCAGTAAGTTCAGTGTAGTTAACATCCTGAAGCCCACTCATGATATTGGGGCTTAAATTAATATCTTCAAACTTCAACTTTCTAACCTTTCCTTTAATTAGTGTTCTTTTTCAAAATGTATTACTTCAAAATCAAGTAATACTCAATCAGTTGATGGAATATACAAAACTTATCGGGCTTGCTCATCTGAATTTATGGTTGGCGTATCTTCCTTCAAAAAGAGGCTGGAAATGCCATTTTTATATCCCGATTTCAAGATATAAACGTATGAACCCCCTAACATTATTGCCATTCCGGCGATTCCCATTAATCCTGCTTCCGGACCAAAAGCTCCGCCGGTCCAAAGGTCTATTCCCTTTTGATCAATCAGGAAAAATGAAGTATCCAGGTACGAGCCACTTACCGGAAAACCGAATACGGAGCCTTGGGTAAAGTTCCAGCTAAAATGAAGACCTGCAGACAAACCCAGTTTTCCCGTTAATACAAAAGGAACAGCAAGAACCACCCCTGCCAGTATAATATTGAAGGTAGAAACTGCGGAAGCGTTTGGATTATATGCATGTAGTAGTCCAAACAAGGCGGAAGTGATGATTACAGCTCCGGCAACAGCTATACGCGGACTAATATTGGGATATTGAAGACCTTCAACCAGGTTTAAAAGTTGATAGCCACGCGAAAACAGTTCTTCATAAAAGCCAACCAGTAGCATTGCAGTGAAAGAGCTTAACAGGGCCGCAACGAAAGAGGGTGTTGTGTGGTTTTGCCAGCCGTAGCCGGAAATGGAAAGCCATCCCATAAACCATTCAGCAATAAAAATTACGCCTATTGCCATGGCTGCAATGATCATACCGGCATTAAAGTCTTTGATCCATTGTGAATTAAATGTTAGTCCATACTGTTTAATAGGACGTTTATCCAATAACCGGGCGGCAATCCAGACGCTGCCAATGAATCCTATGGATTGGGGAATTGCTGAAGCTATGGATAGTGAGCTTTGCCAAATGGACTGGAATCCCAAGGTGAGAAAGCCGGCCATGAAAAATAAGAGGACAAGCTGGATTAGCAGTCGCCAGCCGGCGCGAAGGCGTTTTTCTCTTTCATTAAAAAAAAAGTTCATAAATTAAGAAACATTAGTGGTTCTAAGTAGGTTACCTTAGTACAAAAGAAGTGAAAGTTACACTAAAAGGAGAAAAGTCTAAATAAACGTTTATATGAGCGACCGATTTGTATTTAAAGGCACTCAAGAAGAGATAGAACAGCAGTTCAACGTTCGGACAGAGCGATCCGACTTTTTTGAATCTCATTTTAATATAACCCCTGGATCACGTATTACGGTTGTTTATCAGGAGGAGGAGCGTAAGATTTATCAGTTCCGATGGGGACTGATTCCCCCGGATGCGGAGGAAGAGCGGGCAGGAAATGATAACTATGAAACTACCCTGGATGCTATTGAAGATAACGAATGGCTTACGGAATGCCTTAGTGAACATCGGTGCCTGATACCTGCACACGGATTTTATAAATGGAAAACAACAGAAAAGAAGAGTACCCCTTTCTTTATTCGCCTGCTCTCCAATGAATTGATGGCTATGGCGGGCATTTACTCCATTTGGAAATCGTCAACAGGGCGGGACGTGTATTCCTGTGCTATTCTTACTACGGAGGCTAATGCCCTCATACAGCCCGTTGGTGATAAAATGCCGGTGATATTGGATACAGAACAGTACACGGAATGGCTGGGTGAAGATCAATTAGATGAACAGGAGCTTGATCGCCTGATAAAACCTTTTCCGATGAGTAAAATGGCGGTCAATCGTGTTTCTGAGAAGGTAAATGATACGGATAATAATAATCCGGAACTCATACAACCCATACCCAAATAAAAAGGAAGGGGGATAGATTTGATATATTATTCTTTATCCTTATCTGTGCTCGGTTCTTTATAAATACGCATGGTGGGATATGCTAAGTCAATATCATCATGCTGTGCGAATGTTTTCAGAATATCCTCCCATATTGCTTCTGTTGTACTGCGCCGTCTTCGGGGATTACTCAAGTGGCGTATCGTAAGGCAGATACCGCTGTCCTGTACGTCCGTATAAACAATAGGAGTTAGGTGTTTATAGTGGATGAGGTAGGCTTTTTGGGCCCTTTGAACCTGGTGCTGGGCTTCGTCAGCGTATTTTTTCAGATGCTTATCGGCAATATCCTGCAGTAATTTTTTTGCCTTGGACCAATCGCTTTCAAAAGTGACAAGCACTTCCATCTCATTCCATATAAACTCAAAGTCGCTGGTGTAATTGGCTAGGGGCCTATTGAATACTTCATGATTTGGAACGTGCACAACACGGCCCGTACTTTGATCGCTTCGCACCCAGTTCCCAATTTCCAGAACCGTAAATTTAAAGATACGGGTATCAATAACATCTCCTTTGACGTCGCCCAGCTGGATACGGTCACCAACTTCAAAGGGTTTGCGCCACAAAATAAACAGCCAACCGGCTAAGTCGGATACCGGATCTCTCAGGGCTATCGCAAGACCGGCTGAGAGCAATCCCAGGAATGTTGCTATCGACTGGAGTCCCTCAAACCAGATACGTCCCACAATAAGAAAACCCAGGAAAACAGAGATATAGGTTAGGTTTTTTCGCCATCTGTACTGGTCTTCCGCCTCGGGAAGCTGTTTGTTGACGATACGAATAGCCATAAGGCGAAGCGCCCAAATTACGAAAATGACGGCTACCGTAAGAAATATTTTATAGCTTAAGGCAGGAGAATTTTGGACAAAATCCTGGATTTGATTCGTGTAATCTTGCACAAACTATCAGATTAATGAAATAAAAGGCGGTCAATTAAGTTGGCAATATACAAAAGTAAGTTTACTTACAACTAATACATTGTAAAAAAAAGGAATTTTGGATATCTTAACGAGTCTGAAATTCATACCGAGATATCAATTACCATGCTTTATAATATTATTCTACTTCTGATTATTATTGTTTGTGTACTTTTAACCATCGTTGTTCTGTTACAACCGG
The DNA here is from genome assembly GCA_964468695.1 of uncultured Balneolaceae bacterium. Lineage (GTDB taxonomy): Bacteria > Bacteroidota > Rhodothermia > Balneolales > Balneolaceae > Fodinibius. Next base: position 4,136 of record CAYXVW010000141.1, read on the forward strand.
GGCAGGGACAAGGCCTTTCCGGAGGACTGGCAGGAGGAATGCAGGGCGGTGCTGGCTTAGGTGCGCGCCGTACAGCTGATCTTTTGTCTAAGGCAACTTCGGTTTTAGGAGGCGCTTTGCTTGTGCTCAGTGTTCTTGCCAACTTTGCAATTGACCGGGGAGATGTAACAGAAAGTGCTGTTCAGGAAAGTGGAGTGGAGCAGCCGGTACAACCAAACAATATGAATAATGAATCCCAGAGCACACCTGCTGTGCCTACGGAATTACCAGAGAACCAAAACCAAGGTAGTAATGATGGCGGCAGTGGTTCAGGTTCAGACGGAGATAATTAAGAACTTTTCGTTGTAACGAAATTTAAGGCCCGATTCATATGAATCGGGCCTTTTTTATTTATTGGATATTCGAAAGCAGGGCCTTAATAAAACGGTCAAAATCTTCGATATGTGGCAGATGACCGATATCATCAAGCTCTATAAGCGTAGCGTTGGATATTTGTTTGGCCGTGCGCTTGCCCAACTCTGGATATTGCCCCATCGTAGCGGCCACGGAATCGGAAACCAGACCGGTTCCAATAGCCGTACGATCACGCTGACCGATAATGAGCACGGTAGGAACTTCCAGTTCAGGGAACTCATATAGTACGGGTTGTGTAAAGACCATATCAGTTGTCAGAGCCTGATTCCAGGCGTAACGATCATAGTCAGTGGTGCCAATAAAGCCCGTTCGGAGATAAAGCCATTCCTCATAATCTGATTTCCAGTTGTTATCGTAATAGCTCTGCGCCATATACTGCTTGACACCCTCATAGGTTTTCTCCAGCTCCTGCTGGTACCAATGGTCAACGCCCTGATAAGGAACCTTTTTCTTCCAGTCTTCGAGGCCAATAGGATTTTCCAATACCAGGGTTTCTACTGTTTGAGGATACATCAGGGCAAAGCGTGTGGCCAGCATGCCGCCCATGGAATGACCTAAAACTACTGTTCTATTGATGTCGAGGGAGTCAACCAGTGATTTGGTATTTTGGGCGAGCTGCTGAAAAGTGTAGTGGTAGTAGTCGGGCTTCGTAGACTTGCCAAAACCCACTTGATCGGGAGCCAGCACGTTAAAGCCTTCCGCCAGCAATGCCTGCATCGTTTGTCCAAAGTAAGCCCCGTTGAAATTTTTGCCGTGAAATAATAAAACCGTCTTTCCATTAGGATTTTCAGCCTCTTCATACATGAAGGCCATCTTCAATGGCTGCTGTTGAGAATTAAAGGTAAAGTATTCAACGGGATAGGGATATTCATATCCCTCCAGGTTGATACCCAGTTCGGGTTGCTTGTCTTGAGCATCAAGTGAAGAGAAGCTTAAAAGTAAGAGGACTATTAGAAATAGTAACCGTTTCATTGGAATGGAGGTTTAATTATTCAAACAATGTAGTTTTAAGATATTTCTATTTCCTCTTCCTGCATAATCTCTGCGAAAATCCGATGAGATTTGAGTCGCTGGGTATGGTCATATATATAGGTGGCAATCATAACTTCATCAGCACCGGTTTCTTTTAGAAATTCCGTCACTTCTTCTTTAACTGTTTCTTTACTGCCTATAAAGGTATACTTGAGCATTTGTTCCACGGCCATCTTTTCACGCAGATTCCAAATCGTATTCATGTCGTCAACGGGAGGAGGCATGGGTTTTCGTTCTCCGGTAACGACTCCCATGAACATCTGTTTTAAAGAGGTCGACAGCCATTCGGCTTGTTCATCCGTATCAGCGGCTACAACATTGATACAGGGCATAACATAGGGTTCTCCCAGCTGGTCAGAGGGCTGAAACTTTTCCCGGTATACGTTGAAGGCCGCGTGGAGTTGCTGCGGAGAAAAATGGCTCGCAAATACGTAGGGGAGTCCCAGTGCCGCCGCCAGATGCGCGCTGTCTGTACTAGACCCTAAAATCCACAGGGGAACGTCGGTTCCTTCCCCGGGAAGGGCCCGGACATCGGCGTTACGGTTCTCCGCAGAAAAATACTTTTGGAGCTGTTTCACATTATTGGGAAACTGGCGCACTTGCTGCATCCGGTCGGGGCGTATTGCCTGGGCTGTAGTTTGATCAGTTCCGGGCGCACGACCCAAGCCAAGGTCAATACGATCCGGGTAAAGGGAGGCCAGGGTACCAAACTGTTCGGCAATAACCAGGGGCGAGTGGTTCGGCAACATAACGCCACCCGATCCGACGCGTATGGATTTAGTGGCTTCGGCTACAAAGCCCAGTAACACCGAGGTGGCGGAGCTGGCAATATTTTCCATGTTATGGTGCTCGGCCATCCAGAACCGGGTGTATCCCCAATCTTCTACATGCTGGGCCAGGTCGCGGCTGTTATGAATGGCATCTGCGGGCGTCTGTCCTTCGGTAACGACGGCCAGGTCCAGCAGAGAGTAGGAAATGTCTTGTAATGATTTTGTATTCATCGGCTAAATAATATTCAATTTTAGAGATAGCGTTTTTTTACCTGAATTAATGATATGTAAACAGTTTTGGAAGAGGTAAGGTTTGATCCTTCAGAAGTTATTTCCCACATACAGCCACCGGGATTTGAAAAGGAGAGGTCCTTTCGGATCGTCCCTATCCAATCATGAATTAACCAAGTGGAACCCCGCCGGATATATGATTACCCATCACCGGGCTCGGGAGCCAACGATGAAATGAGTTGTTCCTCTTTAAGCTCTTTCCAGAAATCAGAGGGAATATTCGTATCCATAGAGCTTACATTATCCACAATTTGGTATGGCTTGCTTGCTCCCGTCACAACAGAAGTTACAGCTTTGGGAGCAAAGGAAAACTGAAGGGCCGCGGTACGGAGATCTATATCATATTCATCGGCAATAGCATGGATGCGTTCTCTTC
>CAYXVW010000142.1:0-6931 GCA_964468695.1 uncultured Balneolaceae bacterium
CGACTGCTCTTTATTTAGCGAAGAGGTGATTCCCCCCGGAATCACCACATTTTTTATATTAGAGGCAATGCATTAAATCTTAGTATCTAATACTTTTGCCTTTTCTTTATACCACTCATGAAAGGAGTCATTGCTAATCCGCTTTTTTACCTCATCCATTAGCCATAAGTAGAAGGTAAGATTGTGGAGGGAAGACAACTGTAATCCCAGAAGCTCATTATTGCGGAACAGGTGGTGAATATAGGACATTTTGTATTTTGAGCATAAATCCGTGGGAAAATCGGGATCCAAAGGTTTGTTATGATTTTTCCATTTGGCGTTGCGAATGTTAATGTAGCCATTCCGTGTAAAAATTTGTCCATTGCGGGCATTACGAGTGGGAAGCACACAATCGAACATGTCGATACCACGGGCAATACAGTGCAAAAGATTGGCCGGTTTGCCAACGCCCATAAGATAGCGAGGCTTATCTTCGGGCAAATAATCAGTATTTAAATCAGTCATTTCATACATCAGGTCTGTGGGTTCTCCTACACTGAGTCCACCAATAGCAATACCTTCAAAATCGAGATCGGTTACATATTTTGAGGACTCTTTTCTTAAATCGGAAAAGGTCCCTCCCTGAACAATGCCGAACTGGAATTGTTTATGTCCATATTTTGGTTGGGTGTTCAAAAAATGTTCACGTCCCCTTTTTTCCCAGCGATGTGTGAGCTCCATCGATTCTTTAGCATATTCATAACTACAGGGATACGGAGGACATTCATCCAATACCATAATGATATCAGATCCGAGGGTGCGCTGTATGTCTACCACATTTTCCGGAGTAAAGAGATGCTTAGAGCCATCTAAATGGCTTTTAAAGTGGGCTCCTTCTTCTTTAAGTTCCCGATTGTCAGAGAGCGAAAATATCTGATATCCGCCGGAATCAGTAAGTATGGGACGTTCCCAATTGATGAAAGGATGCAACCCGCCGGCATTTTCAATAATGTCGCAACCGGGACGTAAATACAAATGATAGGTGTTCCCTAAAATGATCTGGGCCTTTACCTTATCTATTAATTCATCCTGTTTTACTGCTTTAACCGATCCCAGTGTGCCTACCGGCATGAATATCGGGGTCTCAATTTTCCCATGATCTGTTTGAAGTGTGCCCAGGCGGGCTTTGGTAGATTCAGCCGTCTTATGTAATGAAAACAATGAAATAGAATTTTTAGAAAATGAAAATGGTTGTTTATTTAACGAATTCAACTTAAAATAATGAATTTCTTACTGTAACTTTAATCCCTTGGCAGAAGAGGGATAAGATTTTTAAAACCTAAATAGTGTTAGCAAAATCGATTTTTTAAAATCATTAGTCTATGGGAAGACACTCCTCATTAGTTATTGTACCAACATATAATGAATCTCATAATATTAGGAGACTTATTCGGATGGTCATGAAGTTAGGGGATATGGATCTGTTAATTATAGATGACGGATCACCGGATGGAACGGCTGAAATTGTTAAAGAAGAGCAGAAGAAATTCTCTGATCATCTTTTCTTAATAGAGCGGTCGGGAAAACTTGGTTTAGGTACTGCCTACGTGCGAGGTTTTAAATATGCCCTAGAGCATGACTACCAGTATATATGTGAAATGGATGCTGATTTTTCCCACGATCCTAATGATCTGCCGATGCTTATAAATGAGGTAAAAGAAGGTCGGGCGGATGTAGCCGTTGGCTCGCGCTATGCAAACGGAATAAGTATTGTTAACTGGCCTTTAAGCAGGCTTATCCTATCATATAGTGCTAACCTTTATGCCCGATTTATTACGGGACTGCCCATTTTTGATACTACAGCCGGCTATAAGTGTATTCATCGCAAAGTATTAGAGGGTATTTCCGTTGAAAAGATTAGTTCTAACGGTTATGCATTTCAGATAGAGTTGCACTTCAGGGCCTGGATTGCCGGATTTCGTCTCAAGGAAGTGGCAATAATTTTTAGGGAACGCGAAGAGGGAGTGTCGAAAATGTCAAAATCTATTGTATGGGAAGCAATTTGGCGTGTATGGGCATTAAAGATTAAAAGTATTTTTGGTGCTTTATAAATCCATTACAATGTGAATAAGTTAACTAAAAAATCCATGTTTCTTAGATTAAGAAAGTCCTTAAACTCTTCGCTGTAGTTTGTATATTTGAGCATTCAATGATCGAAACAGTTTGATATAATAATTATGCAGTATTTAGATTTTGAACAACCTATTGCTGATTTGGAAGAAAAAATTAAAGAATTACGTAGCCTTTCCATTGCTGATGAGGAGGTCTTATCGCCGGAAATTGAGCGCCTCGAAAAGCGAGTGGATGAACTGCGGGAATCAATTTTTTCAAATTTGACCCGCTGGCAACGGGTACAGTTGGCACGGCATCCGGAACGCCCCTATACGCTTGACTATATTGAAAGGATTACCGAGAATTTTGTTGAAATTCATGGAGATCGTTATCAAAGTGATGATAAAGCAATTGTAGGTGGCTTTGCCACTATCGAAGGTCAATCGGTGGTTATCATGGGTCATCAAAAGGGCAGGGATACCGAGAGCCGACAATTCCGTCGATTTGGAATGGCAAATCCCGAAGGCTATCGTAAGGCATACCGGCTGATGAAGCTGGGAGAAAAGTTCGATATTCCTGTAATTACCCTGTTGGATACCCCGGGCGCTTATCCCGGACTTGAGGCAGAAGAACGGGGACAGGCAGAAGCTATTGCCAAAAATCTGAAAATGATGGCCACGCTCAAAGTTCCTATTATATCGGTAGTCATTGGTGAAGGAGCCAGTGGCGGGGCTATCGGTATAGGAATGGGCAATGAAGTGTATATGATGGAGAATACCTGGTATTCAGTTATTTCTCCGGAATCCTGTTCTTCTATTCTTTGGAAAACGTGGGATTATAAGGAACAGGCCGCGGCCGTTTTAAAACTTACCGCCGAGGATCTTGATGAACTAAAAGTGATAGATGGCATTATTAAAGAACCATTGGGAGGTGCTCATCGAAATCCTGATCGTTCGGCCAAAGCCGTTAAAAATCAGATCTTGGCATCCTTAAGTAGACTTAAGGAGATGAGTGAAAATGAATTGGTGGCAGCACGTATCGATAAGTATTCGCAAATGGGAGAGTGGGAAACTGCCAGCAAAGCCAAAACAGAATAACAGTCGTGTTTCCTGCTGAAAATCCCATCTACCATTATTCCCACGAACTCCGTAGCCGATATGGTGAAACAGACCAAATGGGATATGTTTATTATGGCCGTTATTTGGAATATTTTGAAGAAGCTCGAACGGAGATGATTCGTTCCCTCGGCTTTCCTTATTCCCGCCTAGAAGAAAATGGAGTAATGTTACCAGTCGTTCATGCACAAGTGGATTATAAAGCTCCTGTTTTTTATGATGAACTTATGCGAATTGATGTAAGTTTGTTTGAGATCCCTACTGTAAAGCTGGAAACCTACTATACGGTGTTTACAGAACGCAGGGAAAAGCCACACTCGCGGGGTAAAGTTGTTCTGTGCTTTATGAATGAAGAAAGTAGAAAACCCTGCCGCGCCCCGGGTGACTTTATAGCGAACCTAACAGCTGCTGTGGAATCATGAGAGATTATGGAAAGTCAAAAGATGATTCTTTATTATCTTGTTCTCTTCTTGTCTCTTGCCTTAATGGTTATTGCGCTTGGTGGAGGGGTCTGGGGACAGAGCCAACCATGGCAATTTCAGTGGCAGCATAGTTTATTTCAACATTTTTGTCATCAGATTCCCGATCGGTCTTTTGATATTAATGGACAACCTATGGCTGTTTGCAGCCGGTGTCTGGGAGTTTACACAGGCTGGTCTTTGGGGTGGATTCTCTTGCCAATACTAAATATACTTAGAACCGTAGATTTTAATATTTTAGTTAAAATACTTGTTGGAATAGTATTGGTAAATTTAGTAGATATCAGTGGTGATTTTATAAACTATTGGGAAAACACATTAACCTCGCGTTTAGTACTGGGAATGCTATTAGGGAGCGCAGCAGCCATGCTATTTACGGGAGAATTCGTTAACAAAAAATAAATCAAAAGGGAAATACTATGGAAGAATCACAAAAGCAGGGATTTAATAACCCGGGAGAAGAAACCGTAAATGCAGAACTCCCCTCATACTGGACTTCTGTAACGGTTGCCGGTCTGATATTTGGGATTTTAGCCTTCGTGCTGTCTTTAATAACATCTTATGCTACAATCAACTCAGAGCCCAGTGGATCAATGTTTTCACCGGTACAGTTTATTGGGGTATTGGTTTGTCTGGCTGGCGCTTTTGGGGGAATGCTGGCAACCTGGCATTATGCGAAGGAATTCAATGTTGGAATAAAGTTGGGGAGAGGAGCTTTAATTGGCTTTTTAACGGGAGTAGTTATTACCGTTGTAAGTGTTGTTTTAGGTCAGTTATGGCAGCTCATAGATCCGGATATGACCCAAAAACTTATTGAAAGTACGATCGCGCAAATGGAGGCAATGGAGTTACCTCAGGAACAAAAACAGCAGATGATTGATATGACCGCCGAGAATATCAGAAGCCAGCAAAGTATTGGCAGTCAACTGCTTTGGGGAATTCCTATGTACGGCATTCTAAATTTGATTACGGGCATGATCGGGGCTAAAATTTTTGGAAAAAAAGAAGAATAACTTAACGATTCCTGTTAATGGAAAAAGATTCAGTTAATTGGCATGGTTCTTCGGATATCGAACATAATGATCATCGTTCTTGGGTAGAACGGAATGGGTTTTCTGATTGGGCTCTGGCATTATTGTGGATTATTGCCGCCTTCTTTCTGTTTCAGGTTACCGCTATGGTGGTGGCCGGAGTCTTAATTATGAGTCGGTCTGCGGGAGATATTGATCCCGCCCAGATGATGGCCTCTCTAACCGAATATCTGGATCTGATGTTTATCGGCAACTCTGTAGGTCAGATTCTTTTTCTGGGATTAGCGACTTGGTTTTTTGCCCGATTGCATACCTCCTCCGATTCCCATCGCTCTTTTATGCGATTTAAGTTTTGGGATGACAGCTTGCAGTTTGTCCTTTTGGCAGGGCTGCTGGTTATAGCCGTCCAGCCCACTATTTGGTTTTTGTCATGGTTAAATGCTCTGATCCCAATGCCAGAGGCTTTTTCGAATATCCAGAGTTCTCAAATGGAGATGATCGAAAACTATTTGAGAGGCGATCACCTGGTATGGCTCACGCTGTTTCATGTAGCGCTGGTCCCGGCCTTTTGTGAGGAAATATTATACCGGAGCTATGTGCTTCGTGCCTTTGAGAAAAGCTGGGGAATATGGCCCGCTATTGTCATTTCAGGACTTTTATTCGGCCTGTATCATGTGCAATTGAGTAACCTGTTGCCTTTGGCCTCACTAGGGATGCTTTTTGCCTACCTAACATGGGTTTCGCGGAGTATTTTTCCGGCAATTGCTGCTCACTTTATTAATAATGGCGGAAGTGTATTGGTAGGAACGCACTACCCGGAATCCGCTTTTGCAGAGATGACTCCGGAATCTATGCCCCCGCTTTGGGCCGTAATAATTAGTCTGTTAATTTGTACATATATTGTATATTGGATGTACAACCAGTATCAACAAAATCCGCATGGGGAGGCTTATTATGTTTGACGGTCCAAAGCCAAACGAGATCGAAGATTGGGTTTGTGTATTTGAACGGGGGACAGAGTATGAGGTAGAATCTGCCAAGAATTATCTTTCAAGCCTCGATATTCCTTCCAATATTCTTTCCAAACGAGATTCTGCCTTCAGTTTGAATGTAGGAGAAACAGCCTTGGTTTATTTATACGTTCCCAAGGAATATGAACAGGAAGCCCGGGAGGCTATTGACGAGCTGGACCTGCCGAGCGATTCAAATGTAGATCAGGAAGAGGAGTAATTCTTTTGTGAGTGAATTAACCAAACGTATTCTCTTTGCCGCTCCGGCCGCTGCGTTTTTCCTGTATATTACCTATTTAGGTGGATTTTACTTTGTAGGACTGGTTATCTTTGTCAGTCTCTTAATACAATATGAGTTAATAGATATTTGCGACGGAGCTGGCTTTAAAGCTGATTCCTATTTCCCCTACACCATCGGAATATGGATACTGTTAGCCCCTTTTCTCCCTCATGTTTTAACTATTGGGTTAGGAATTTTCCTTTTGTTTGTGGCCATTCAGTTGTTTAAGCCCGGTGACATTGGACTTAAGTCACTTATATCAACCTTTTTTTGTGGGATATACGCTCCTTTGGGACTGTTAGCGCTAATTTTGGTTCGTCAGCTTGGTAATTCAGAGACGGGATTTCTGCTTACGCTGACCCTTCTGCTTATGGTCTGGGGAAACGATATATTTGCTTACTTTGGAGGTAAACAGTTTGGTAAAAATCATTTGGCTCCTACTGTAAGTCCGAATAAAACCTGGGAGGGTTTCTTTTTTGGCATAGCTGGAGGACTTGTTGGTTTGCTTATTGCGGTATATACGATCCCAATCGATTTTCCGACTTCGGTTTTATTAATGTTGCCGGCAGTAGTACTGATTAGCATTTTTGGTCCCATTGGGGACCTGACCGAAAGCCGCCTGAAACGAGCCGCTTCATTAAAAGATGCTTCAAATATACTGCCCGGACACGGAGGTTTTTTTGACCGCTTTGATGCTTTAATTCTGGCGGCACCCGCCTTTTATTTTTATTTAGAGCTGTTAATGATTTTTGGCTATGCCTCTTTTTGATATTCGTACTGAGCGACTTCCCTTAATTCTGGCTCAGCCCTTTACCATAGCACGGGGAACCAAAGAAGCGGTTGAAAATGTGGTCGTGTGTTTATCCGCTGATGGATTTACCGGATATGGCGAAGCGGCTCCGAATAAGCGGTATAATGAAGATGC
>CAYXVW010000143.1:0-6792 GCA_964468695.1 uncultured Balneolaceae bacterium
ACCGGATCACTGAGTTCAAGGTTATTTTGAATATCAGTTCGGACCTCTGGAGTAGCTGTGGCAGTGAGAGCCATCCAGCTTACTGAATCTGCTATTGATTCTAAGGCCGGACGTATCTCCCGATACGAAGGGCGAAAATCATGTCCCCATTCCGAAATACAATGTGCCTCATCGATCGCAATAAGATTAATATCAAGTTTGGGTAATTCAGCCTGCCACAGCGGTGTATGAAGTCGCTCCGGTGCACAGTAAAGTAAATCATACATGCCATTTCGGGCATTTACCAACCGCTGCTCTACTTCCCACGAAGAGATAGAACTATTAATAAAGGTGGCTGCAATATTTCGATTATTTAATTGCTGAACCTGATCCTGCATTAAAGCAACCAGTGGTGAAATGACGACCGTCAATCCCTCAGTGATCACCGCAGGTAGTTGATAACATAATGATTTCCCCCCGCCTGTCGGAAAAAGAACCATCGTATCTTTTTGTTCCAGAACGGCACGGATAACTTCATCCTGTCCCTCTCGGAAAGTAGAATAGCCCCAATATTTTTTGAGAGCCTCGCGGGCTTCTTTCATTGTTATATGATCCATGTAGCCTCAAAAATAATCCATGATTATGTTAAATCGAATAAATCAAAATCCAGATTATAAACCAGCAGTTCAACTGCTATTTTAATTTTTAAAAAAATATTTTGTATTCTTCTATTGAAAGCTTAATATTGGATTCAATGAGAAAAAGCGGAATACATATCGACCTATGCTTCGACAGCCCAGCTGTTGATGTCCTACCTATATTTCCGCTACTTCCGATTCGGCGACGGCCGCGGGCCCTTCCGGGCTCCTAAACACCTCTCTTTTGCGGAGGGTACGTTTGAAAAGATCTCTCCGCAACTCAACTCATTACTCATTTTTTCTAACACAGCAATTTTAACCATTGCTACTGTTTTACTTTAACACACATTAACTATGGACATTCAAATATCTGTAGCTGATTCACAGCATTTGGGGTATGCAAAGCAGATCTGTGATCTCATGGAAGAAGCTGCCAAGCAGCGAGGAACCGGTATTGCCAAACGGAAGCCTGAATATATCCAGTCCAAGATGAAGGAAGGCAAAGCGGTTGTTGCCATTGACAAAGACGAAGAGAAGCTGGCAGGCTTTTGCTATATCGAGAGCTGGGATCACGAAAAATATATTGCAAATTCCGGTCTGATAGTTCATCCTCACTATCGCAAGATGGGGTTAGGTCGTCGTATTAAAGAAAGAGTATTTAAACTGTCTCGAGAAAAATATCCGGATGCCAAGATCTTTGGTATAACTACCAGTATGGCAGTTATGAAAATCAATTCGGATATGGGATATAAACCGGTCACTTTTGACGAGTTAACGCAGGATGAAGAGTTTTGGAAAGGCTGCCAAAGCTGTCCCAATTATGATATCCTGACGAATGAAGATCGCAAAGGATGCCTCTGCACCGGCATGCTTTATGACCCTGAAAAAGAAGAAAAGGGGAAAAAGGAAGAACCCAAACAAGACTCCAAGCCCGACCAAAAGGAAAAACGTTGGGAACAGTTTAAGAGATTCTTACGTCTCCACAAGAGAAATCTGGAACGTAAAACCAAGCACATTTTTAAATTTAAATTAAACACGAACTGGTAATGAGTAATAAGAAAAAAATAGTTTTGGCCTTTAGCGGTGGGCTCGATACCTCCTACTGTGTGCCATATCTAAAGCAACAGCATCAGGCCGAAATTCACACTGTACTGGTAAATACAGGCGGTTTTGACAAGAAGGAGCTGGCCAAAATTGAAGAACACGCTTATAATCTTGGAAGCAGTAAGCATCAAACGCTCCAAAAAACAAATGACTATTATACCAAAGTTATCCGGTTTCTGATTTTTGGAAATGTGCTTAAAAATAATACCTATCCTTTGTCGGTTAGTTCTGAACGCGTATTCCAGGCGGTAGCTATTGCAAATTATGCTAAAGAGATAGAAGCCGATGCTATTGCACACGGAAGTACAGGGGCCGGAAATGACCAAGTCCGGTTTGATCTTATTTTTAATATTATCGCTCCTGACCTGGATATTATTACTCCCATTCGCGACCAGCAACTCTCGCGCGAAGAAGAAGTTGCATTCCTGAACCAGCATGAAATTGAAATGGATTGGAGCGACGCAAAATATTCCATCAATAAGGGGCTCTGGGGTACGAGCGTAGGCGGGGCCGAAACCCTGACATCCGACCAACCCTTGCCGGATGAAGCCTATCCAAGTCCGCTAAAGAAAAAAGAGCCCCAAACGATTAGCCTCGAATTTGAAAACGGAGAACCCGCAGGCCTCAATGGTGAAAATTTTGATGATCCTATTGAACTTATCCGAGAGTTAGAGGACATAGGCTCCTCTTATGCCATTGGGCGGGATATTCATGTAGGCGATACGATTATTGGTATAAAGGGACGTGTAGGTTTTGAAGCAGCGGCGGCCATGCTAATTATTAAAGCCCATGAACAGCTCGAAAAGCACGTTCTGGCCAAATGGCAGCTCTACTGGAAAGATCAGCTTGCCGAGTGGTATGGGATGATGCTGCATGAAGGACAGTATCTGGATCCCGTTATGCGAAATATCGAGGCCTTTCTTGAGGATACACAGTCAACGGTTAATGGCACCGTTTCCATAAAACTGCATCCTTATCGTTTTGAGATTGAAGGCATTACCTCTCCGAATGACCTGATGAATGCAAAGTTTGGCGACTATGGCGAAATGAATAATGCATGGAGCGGTAAAGACGTCAGAGGGTTTGCAAAAATTCTTTCTAATCAAATTAGTATTCACCAATCTGTAAACAATCATGATTAATGCAGGAATTGTGGGGGGTACGGGATATGCAGCAGGGGAACTGTTACGCATTCTGATCAACCACCCCAAGATCAATGTTAAGTTTATTTTCAGTACCAGCAAGGCCGGCGAAAAAGTAAGCTCCGTTCATCAGGATTTTATTGGTGTTACCGACCTCCAATTCAGTCACGAATTGGATCCCGATATAGATGTACTTTTTCTGTGTATGGGACACGGTAATTCCCAGACTTTCCTCCAGGAATATTCTGTGAAGGATAAAACCAAAATTATTGATCTCAGCAGGGATTTCCGTCTGGCTCCCAATCAGGATTTTCAACAACGAGCCTACACCTATGGATTGCCTGAATTGCAAAAAGAAGCCATTGCCGAAGCCGATAATATTGCCAATCCGGGTTGTTTTGCCACAGCCATACAGCTAGCTCTTTTTCCCCTGGTTAAACAGAAAATCCTGAATAAAAATGTACATATACATGGTATAACCGGATCGACCGGAGCCGGTAGCTCACTCAGGGAAACCACGCATTTTAGCTGGAGAAACAGTAATGTTTCCATATATAAAGCGCTCCGGCATCAACACATTGACGAAGTCCGGCAAAAGCTGCAACAAATTGATCCGGATTTTAACAAAGATCTGAATTTTATCCCAGTACGCGGCGATTTTACGCGAGGCATTTTTATCACGGCCTATACTCCCTGTGACTTATCGCTTGATGAAGCCCAATCGCTATATCAGGAGTTTTATCAGGATTCGCCTTTTGTACATATTAGCAGCGATCCATTACACCTCAAACAGGTAGTTAACACCAATAAAGGCCTGCTCCACCTGGATAAAGAAGATGGTAAGCTATTGGTTACCAGTATTATAGATAACCTTTTGAAAGGAGCTTCAGGACAGGCCGTCCAGAATATGAATCTGATGTTCGGATTAAACGAGACAACAGGACTGAAACTTAAAGCTACCTATTATTAAAATGGAACTATTTGATGTCTATCCCCTGCTTGACCTGGAACCCGTTAAAGCAGAAGGAAACTATGTTTACACTAAAGACGGAACAAAATATCTCGACCTGTACGGCGGCCATGCCGTCATTTCGATTGGCCATACGCATCCGCATTACGTAAAAAAAATCAGCAACCAACTACAAAAAATAGGTTTCTATTCCAACTCCGTACAGAATTCACTGCAGCAGGAACTGGCAGACAAACTCGGACAACTATCCGGCTATGACGATCATCAGCTCTTCCTGTGCAACTCGGGCGCCGAAGCTATCGAGAATGCCCTTAAGGCCGCTTCTTTCCATAACGAACGTTCGAAAGTAGTGGTCTTTGAACGGTCGTTCCACGGTCGGACATCCGCAGCTATTGGTATTACTGATAAGGACAAATATTCCGCTCCCGTTAACAAACGAAGCGAAACGGTATTCCTGGAACTCAATGATTTTGATTCGCTAGAGAAAGAACTTACCCAAGAAGATGTCTGTGCCCTTGTTATTGAAGGTGTTCAGGGAATCGGGGGTGTCCATATTCCTGATGATGAATTCCTGAAAAGGGCTCGTAAGCTTTGCAGCGAAACCGGAACTCTTCTCATTTTAGATGAAATACAATCGGGCTATGGCCGAACCGGCAAGTTTTTCGCCCATCAGTATGCCGATATTGAAGCGGATATTGTGACGACCGCTAAAGGAATGGGTAACGGTTTCCCGGTAGCCGGAACCATTATTGGCCCGGACATAGAACCTTTCCATGGAGAACTGGGGTCCACTTTCGGGGGTAACCACCTTGCATGTGCCGCAGCCATTGCTGTATTAGAAGTCCTAGAAGCGGAAAATCTTATTGATAACGCTGCTTCCGTCGGCAATCACTTATTAAAACAGTTAGGAAACCTTCCTCAGGTCAAAGAAGTTCGGGGACGGGGACTTATGATCGGAATCGAATTTCCTTTTGCCATTAAAGACCTGCGTTCCAAACTCATTGAGCAGGAACAGATTTTAACCGGTGTTGCCAGCAATCCGAATGTACTCCGGCTCTTACCGCCCTTGTCTGTCACCACGAGCGAAACAGATCGATTCATAAATGCCATAAAAAACGTTTTAACCCAGCAAGAAATATCATGAAGAACTTTACTTCCATTGAGGATGTTCCAAATCCTAAAGGTTTGATTCAGGATGTTCTGGAACTAATAGATAAATCTAATCATTCAACCATTGGTAAAAACAAAACACTGGGAATGGTTTTTTTTAATCCCAGTCTTCGTACGCGGCTAAGTACACAAAAAGCGGCCCAAAACCTTGGAATGGAGGTGATTGTACTCAACATTAATAAGGATTCCTGGAATGTAGAATTCGAAGATGGCACCACTATGGATGGAGACTCACAGGAGCATATAAGGGATGCCGTTAAAGTTATTAGTAGTTATTGTGACCTACTTGCAGTGCGCACTTTTGCAAGCCTATCAAATCGTCAGCAGGATTATGAAGAACGGGAGTTACAAAACTTTTTGAAACATTCTTCTGTCCCTGTCATAAGTATGGAATCGGCCACGCTGCATCCGCTTCAATCACTTACCGACATGGCTACAATTGTTCATACGAATATTCCCAAGCCAAAAGTAGTGCTCAGTTGGGCCCCACATCCTAAACCACTGCCACAGGCGGTAGCTAACTCTTTTCTTGAATGGGTTCCGGAATTACAGGCTGAAGTCGTGGTTACACATCCTAAGGGATATGAACTCAGTGAGAAGTTTGCCGCTGGCCACAAAGTCACTCACAATCAGCAGGAGGCTTTTGAGAATGCCGACATTATTTATGCAAAAAACTGGTCTAGCTACAGTGACTATGGAGCAAGGCCTGCTGTAGAGGACAACTGGACAATCACCTCTGAGTTGATGCAGAAAACTAATCAAGCACAATTCATGCACTGCCTTCCAATCCGTCGCAACGTTGTTGCAACCGATGCAGTTATTGATGATTCATTGGTATACAAACAAGCAAAAAATCGTGAATATGCAGCGCAGGCTGTGCTCAAAAATCTTTTAGAGGTGCTGTAGTGAAAGAACTGGATATTATTAAAATCGGGGGGAGTATTGTAAATAATGAGGAGCGTCTGACCACCTTTATAAAGAACTTCCTAAAGGTTTCAACTCCGAAAATTATTGTGCATGGCGGAGGCTCATCAGCATCTGATCTTTGCCGCAAGCTTGATATTCCCATTAAGATGAAAGATGGGCGGCGCATTACAGATAAACCCGCACTGGATGTGGCTGTAATGGTCTATGCGGGACTTATAAATAAGACCATTGTTGCCAGGCTTCAGGGGCACTCCTGCAATGCAATCGGCCTGTCAGGGGCAGACTTAAATATTATTCCTGCCAAAATTAGATCCGGCACCGAGATCGACTATGGATTTGTCGGAGATATTACAGCCGAAAATATCAATACTTATTTTATAACCCGACTGCTGGATGAACAAGTTGTACCAGTCTTTCCTGCCATTACTCATAATAAAAAAGGACAGCTGCTCAATACTAATGCTGATACCATCGCCTCTACCCTGGCTATAGCGCTAAGCGACAAATACAATGTCAACCTCACCTATTGCTTTGAAAAAAATGGGGTATTACGGGATATCGAAGACGATGATTCCTGGATCGAGCATATTAACCAAGAAGACTATATTCAACTCAAAGATCAGGGAATTATTCATGAAGGGATGATCCCAAAACTCGATACCGCATTTGGGGCCCTGCAAAAAAATGTGAAACAAGTGCATATTAAACATGCAAAAAATTTATCTAACCAAATTGGAACAACCCTTACGTTATGAAACAGCGCGCTACCGAAGCCATTGAACTGCTAAAAAGTTTGATTTCCACCCCCTCCCTGTCCAAAGAAGAGGATGAGACCGGTGATTTGATACAGAATTTCCTGAAA
>CAYXVW010000144.1:0-1925 GCA_964468695.1 uncultured Balneolaceae bacterium
TCCAGAACAGTGCTGTCGCTATCCACGGAGTTATCGAGGCAGCCCAAAGGCGGGAAGATTTGGATTGAGGATCCATGACAATGAGATTAGATTTTTACACGCGCCTTTATTTGTAATTGAACGGGAAAGGAAAATTAAACTACCCAAAAATGAAATTTTAGCTATTAAACTATTTTAAATCAACTGCTAGAATTGTAAGTTCGCGTTTATCTGGGGCGTTAAACTATGTGAATTTATTTAATCAGCGTCATTGGAATAGTCTGGATGCTGTTTTGAGTCTGTAGACGTGCAAAGTAAACCCCACTGCTTAGGTTTTCTGCATCAAAGGTAATAAAGTGCGTGCCGGCTTCCAGCTCTGTATCGGTTAGCACCCGGACTTTGCGTCCAAGTACATCATAAATGGTAAGGGTAACCCTGGTTGTGTTTTCGAGATCAAAACGGATATTGGTCTCCGATCTGAATGGATTGGGGTAATTCTGGAATAGATTAGTCGAAGCTGGTGTGGTTTCTGCAATAGCCTCACCCGGGGGAGAGACCTCAAAAGGTTTTTGCTGTCGCCCTGCATTTATTTGGCTGCGCAGCTCCTCGGGGTTCTCACCAAAAGCATAAAGGAAACCTATTGTTACCTCGGCATTTGGACCAAGAGTATATGGACCAGAAGCCACGACTGCGGAAGCATCCGTATTCTCAACGCTGGTTTTTATTTTCTGTGCTTTAAGAGACCTGCTTTTTTCCTGGTCCGTAAAGCCATCGTAAAGACCGAACGTTAAACTATCCTGTTCGCCTTCTATCGTATTGTCAATGGCCAGGATGCTGGAGATTGGTCCCAGACTGGCTACAGAAGCCATCGGCTCTTCACTGTTTGGCGTTTCATCGGAAAGGTACAGGAGGCTGTCTGATGCCAAATACGTGGTGCTGTTATTAGAGGCTGTCCCGATATCCCAGTCGTTAAAAAGTCCCACATAGGTGTTTTTCAGAGGATGAAAAGAGGAGTTATTCTGGAGAGTATATTTTAGAAATACCACATTGCTGAGTTGTGGATTGTCGTAGGCATAAGTTTCCAGACGGATGGTAGCATCATGGGTAGTATCCGAGTCGATTTCGAAAGTAGTATATCCGTCCAAATCAGAAAGGGCATCTGTTCGGGTAGTAGTAAACAGATCAATGGGATCAAAATCGCGGGAAAGCTGACCGTCTTCTGTACGGACGGCATCGTATACTTTGCCATCAATTTCAATCATAAGTCCTCCTTCAAACAGCATGTTATTGCCTTCCGTAAGCCTATTGTCATCGGGTTCAAGGGGGATGAATCCCACACCTCCTGAGCCGTTAATTGGTTGCGTAAACCCGATTGTACCGTCTGCGGCAAAGGAGGTTTTAACCCGGTTAGCTACGATAATCTCATACAGGAATTCATCGTACCGGATAATTCCAAAGTCTTCATAATCTTCATTTTGATTGCTGAAGTCCAGCCGCAGGGTAGGAGTCTCTCGAAGATCGAAGTTTTCCGTTATTGTTAGCTCAAAGTTAACTTCCGTAGTATCGCCGGTGGAGAGGGAAGACAAGCTGAGACTGTTCCCGGTAATTTCGATCCCCTGATTGGAGAGTGCCTGTAACTGGAGATTTATATTCGATGCCGTCCGGCCGTTATTAACCATTTGAATTTCTACTCTGCCCGGCTGATTGATCTGCAGTTTTTGGTCCTCATTATTTAAAAATTGGGAAGATACAATTCTAAGCCCTGGATTATCAGTATTCAGCGCCTCGAAGGCGTCGATCTTACCCCGACCCAGTTTATGGTTGTAGTCGGTGCCATTGGTATTATCAACCGGAGTGGCAGAGGTTCGAATCTGTTGTCCTATGCGCTCGGCCGACCAGTCCGGATGGATCTGTTTGATAAGTGCTGCCAGTCCGCTAACTACCGG
>CAYXVW010000144.1:2025-6725 GCA_964468695.1 uncultured Balneolaceae bacterium
GGCCATGTAACTGCTTTGAAAGCCCGCTGCCGCTACGCCGAAGTCGTTGTCGGTTTCAGCGGCGGCAATACCCGCCACATGGGTGCCATGATCCGTTCCGTCAAAAATAGGATTATTATCGGGAGTTGCCTGGTTGATAGAACCGGAATCCCAGAAATCCCAGCCGAAAAGATCATCGATATAACCGTTATCGTCGTTATCTGAGTGGTCCATCAGGGGAGAATCGGGATGCAGGGCATCATCCAGCAGAATCTCACCGTCATTGTTGTAATCATCACCTTCCTCTGCCAGATATTGTTTTATTTCGGATGAAGTAATAGTGCCGTCAGAATTTTGGTCAACTTGGGATTGTAGTGCCGATGGAACTTCCTCCTGATTAATCCATAATTTGTCGTCAAGCTCCGGATGAGTATAGTCCACGCCCCCGTCAACAATAGCTATGACTATACCGGGATCGCTGGTAGAGAGGTCCCATGCCTCCTCGAAACGATGGAAATCGATGAATTTTTCGAGTGTAGGATCGTTAGGGGTAAGATGCATGCTGCGAAGGTAGCGGGGTTCGGCATATTCCACGCCCGGCATACGTTCTACTTTGGCGGCCATCTGGGCGGGATCGATGGAGCGGCTAAAGGTTATCTCATGGATGTTCAGTAAAGCCTGTGCTGTTCGCGTATTTTTTTGGCGTAGTTGCTGTCGTTGACCAGAAGTAAAAAGAGGTTCAATGTTTTGTGCCCCTGACAGGCGGAGAAATTGTTCAACTGCGTTTTTGGGGTCGGTGGAAAGCTTGGCTTTGAGCTGTTTTATGCGTTGATCAGACTCGTATTTAATGATGAGTCGATCGGGCATCACTTCTGCTGACTGCCCAATGCCCATCAGCGGAAAGGAAAATAAAACGCCGAATATGATTAATATCTTTAGTTGCATAAAAGAATATAGTATCAAAAAAACGATCCAATTAGAAAAGAAAGGACATGCAATATTGCCAATAACTACAATCGGAGTAAATAAATTGCGCTGATTACAGCGCTGCTTGAGCCATATACTGAAAATAGTTTGTCAAATCCTTTCTCAACCTTACCTTACGGCTTAAAATTCATTGGCAAGATCTCTATGTTCTGCACGTTGCAGATTATTGTGATCAAAAATATTTAAAATTAATGTATTTCTGTCATCCTAATATGAAGAATATGAATGTGTTTTTTTCTCAGAAAAATCTTACAGGAATTCTTGTCCTAATTATTGCTCTCCTTGTTTTCTTACCTGTATCCTTACTGGCTCAAACAGAAGATGATTCCGGCATAAAACCGTTGCGTTCGGATGTGGGTATTAATGGTTTGACTGCAAATTTCCACGGATTTAGTGATTTTGAATATTTAGGCAACGATACGCTTAACTATGATGGAAGCTCGGAACTCGAATTTATATTTCGGGATGTCCGGATGATGACCCCTCAGTTAGGAGTGGGCTTTCAGTTATTGACCAGCTTCTTCATCGATAATTCCGGTGATGAAACCAATTTTGGTGTTGGTAGCTGGGGTATTGGGCCGGTTGTACGTTACTATCCTTTTAAGAGCGATCGGTTCCAGCCCTATGCCCAGGCTAACAGTATGTTCGGTAATAATTTGGCTGTAGGGAGACTGGCTAATACTGAGAACGGTGGAGATGGATTTAGGGTGCGGTTGGGTCTCCGTGGAGGGGTCGCTTATCGCCTTACGAATAATATTGGAGTGTTTATCGAAGGAGGACCTGATTGGGGAAGCGGCAGACTTTTTAAAGCCGATGCCCGAACGTATCAGCTCAATATCGGAATCGACTTATACCGCTTTAATTAATTAAAGCTTACTGTGGACGTAGTGAGTCGGGGATTTCCTCTTCCTCTTCGCGTAATTGTCGCAAATACTGCTCTCTTTTGACGGTTCCGCGCCGGATACCGAAATAAGTACCCAGAAAAGCGGAAAATACAGCCGCAATTACAAATTCAAGCTGTGTCTCACCGAGTCCGGTGTCTTTGGTAAAGACCCAGAACAAAGTAGGAGCAATTGTTAAGATAGTCATCAGGTAGCAGAGCCAATCCAAACGTATTGCTTTCATCACAAACCGCCGGCTAATACCGAAGTTTATGTTCAGATAAACTAAGCCAAACCCCATCAGAAAGAGATATCCGGTGGTGCCTTCGTTGCTTACATACTGAAGAAAGCTATTTGTAAGGATAATAAGAGCCATGCCCAGCACCAGACTTGCGGAGATATATGCAAAAATACGCTGCCAATTGTTCATAAGAGTTCATCGTGTTGGAATTGAATACTAAGACTGAAAATATCAACAATAGTAGGGGAACCCAATTGAAATATTGATATCAAGGTGATTATTTATTTCTGAGCCAGTTTTCCGGATTGAGATTGTTGTTATTCTCGCGTACTAAAAAGAAGAGTGATTCCCCATTTGTCGAGTCTTGGTCACCAGACAGACCGATTTGATCTCCTTCCCTGAGAATGGTGCCATCCCGGACCGATATTTCACTGAGATTGCCATAAGCCGTAATAAAGCGCCCATGTTTAACCAGTACCACATCGCCGTATCCGGGGAAGGGCTGGATGGCTATGACATAACCAGGATGAACTGCTTTTACCGGTTCCTGGGAATCGGTAACAATTTCAATACCGAGGTTGGGAGTAACGGTCCCGTAGACCGGATGCCGGCGGTTTCCAAAGCGTTCAGAGATCGTACTGCTCTCCACAGGCCAGGGCAGGTTCCCTTTGTTTTGTGCAAAGTTTTGCTCTATTTCCCGAAGTTCCTCGTCATCCAGAAATTCTTCGCGTTCAACAGGAGCAGAATATCGGGCTACTTCCCGTGCACGCTCCAGGTCATCATCGATATCTTCCGCTTCCGCAAGTTTTTCTTCGCGCTCGGCCTCCTGTTGTCGAATACGCTCTACTTGGGCCTGCCGAATTTTTTCCTCTTCCTCAATAAGAGAGGTAAGCGTATTATTTAAGCTTTCCTTTTGTTCCTGTATTTCATTCAGTTCTTCCTGCAGGCGCTGTTTATCCTGTCTTAAAAGAGAAATATTGCTTTCTTGTTGCTGCTTTTTTTGATCGAGCTGTTCTTTTTCTTCTTCAATTTCAGCAAGAAGCTGTTCATTTCTAGATTGAGCCTCTTTCAGCTGTTCCCTTTCCTGTTTTAGTTGTTCTTCGGTCTCACGTATTTCTTCTGCCTGGTTCTCCCGAAAGGCGTTAAACTTTTGTAAATAAAAAGCTCTGATGAGCATCTGGTTAATGGAGGAAGAGGAGAATAAAAGAGCCAGTTCCGAGGTTTGTCCATGTTTATAAATGTAGCGGAGCGTTCCCTTATAATCTTCGATCAGCTTATTTAGCCTTTGTTGGGTATCCTCAATAGATTGATTGGTAATATTGATTTCTTCCTGAATTTGTGATTGTTCACGCTCCAAACGGTTTATCTTTTCATCCTGGAGGGCAATGAGCCGCTGTAAATTTTCAAACTGTTCGTAGAGCGAAGAATATTTCTCGTTTGTTCTTTGCAGCCGCTGCTCATAGGTACTTATTTGTTCATTTAGCTCATTTATTTCTGCGCGGGTGTTTTTTTGCTTCTGGAGAATTTCCTCTCGCCGCTCTTCATAATTCTGTCCATGTGCGGTATTCCATGTCAACAAGAAAGAACTAAATAATAATACTATGAGTCCTAATTTTTTCATTGATGATAGATACGGATATCGTCAGGTAGGTGAATGGTTAAAGAATCAATTGTGGAGTTAAGTTCCAGGTTGCTCAATTGTAAGGCTATTTTGGATTTCTGTTCTGCCCCAAAGATAGTAATTCTTCGGGGTAGCATATAGTCATTTATTTCTGTGTATCCCTCGTACTGTATTTTGGAGTAAGGGAGCTCGGAGCCTTCCGGCTGGATTATCTCATTGATGTGATATGACTCTTTGTTTATAAAAACTTTCGTTCCGGTAGTAAGAAGAAGCTGAAAAGACTGATCATTTTCCAAAACGTTTTGTACATCCTCTGGATGAACAGTATAGTTGAGGATATCCAGGATATTAAGAGAAGCAAGCCTGTTGATATGATCCAGGTTCCCTCCCCGAACAGGAATCTTGCGAGCGTACTTGTCCACTTTGTTATATACCAGAAGCGTATCCCCGTCGGTAAGCAGCTGTCCTCCCTGAATGCCAATGCTGTTACGGACGGTAACGAGGCTTTTGTCACGATTACTGGTAAAAATGAGTGTAACACGTTCTGTATTTCCGGGTTCGCTTACAATAGCCCGGCCTTTTCCTTCCGCCGTTTTGAGTGTTTCGCTGTAATTGGGAAGTTGATCCACAATTTTTTCGGCATTTGTTGAGGATGAGTAATAGTCGGTTTCTGATAATTTTTGGGTGCTCGTGCAGCCGGAGAGGAATAAAAGTCCCCAACAAATGATAATTAATAGACTCTTTTCTATCATGTGGAAATCAAATTTGTTCTATAAATAACTCGCGGAAGTCTCTTTTGCAGGTTCTTTAAAACACCCTTTTTAAAAATCAAAGCAAAGGTAATGATATAAATAATTTTGTATAGACTTACTTATTGAAGTACACCCTGTCGTTTATTCAACGTTTTCTTCTATATAATAGTGCATGGAAAGATAAACCCTTGAGAAAATAATTATGCTAAAATTTGTCCTCTGAGGTAAGGAAATAATTT
>CAYXVW010000145.1:0-6717 GCA_964468695.1 uncultured Balneolaceae bacterium
CACATCCACAGCCGAATTACCTCCCCCGATGACCAATACATCCTGCCAGGCATAGGCATGGGCCTCATCGTAATAGTGTTTAACCTTATCAAGCTCCTCGCCGGGAATGTTCATCATCTTTGCAATATCATAAAATCCGGTAGCTACGACGATTTTAGAGGCATTGTATTCTCCCTGGTCGGTTTGAACGGTAAAGTCTTGGTCTTCTCCTTCAACTGCTTTTACCTCTTCATAAAGATGGATATCCAAATCATAGCTTTCGGCGGCGCGGCGGTAATACTCCAATGCTTCACGTCGGGTGGGTTTGGGATTATGTGAGATAAAGGGCACGCCGCCAATCTCCAGTCGTTCGGAAGTGGAGAAAAAGGTCATGTCCTTTGGATAATTATAAATACTGTTGACCAAGCATCCGCGCTCAATAATTTTTGCCGGAATGTCTCTTCGTTTAAGTTCAATAGCGGTTGCCAGTCCAATGGGACCCGCTCCAACAATAATAACCATAGTTACAGTGCTTCTAATCGTTTGCAGTTTAAATGATCGCTAAAAATATACGAATCAGGTGAATATTACATGAATTATAGATATACAAGTATTTTGGGGGATAAATAATTTCCTTCTGGCAATAATGCTATTTGCGGAACCCTTTGAGCCGAAGGTAATCCTTGGAACACACTTCATCAACTCTTCATGTCAGGAGAAGAACTTTACCGCCATAATTGATATTTTATCAATTCGCAGCTTTTAATTTTTGATATACCTATATACAAATAATGACCAATCGATTTGAACAGACTCCCCGTGTTGACACTGATTCTTCTAAAAAGACCGTTTCTGCCTCCCGTGCACGAATGAATGAGATGGTGATGCCCAATGATACAAATCCATTGGGGAACCTGATGGGTGGACGTTTGATGCAGTGGATGGACGTGTGTTCAGCCATATCTGCGCAACGTCATTGTAATCGTAATGTGGTTACGGTGGCAGCCGACAGTATAGAGTTTAAAAATGCCATTAAGCTGGGGGAGCTGGTAGTTATTGAAGGGGAGGTTACCCGAACTTTTAATTCCTCTATGGAGATAGCGATGGAAGCATGGTCTGAAAATTTACGTACCGGAGAACGGCAACTCTGCACGACCTCATTTTATACATTTGTAGCGGTAGATGCCGATGGGCAGACCGTGCCGGTACCAGAAATTATTCCCGAGACGGATTTTGAGAAGGAACGGTATGAGCAGGCCCAAAAGCGCAGGGAATTACGTCTGGAAATTTCGCGGCAGAACAAGGATGCCCATCAGAAAGATAAATCTAAGTAGTAGTGGAAGTAGTGGAAACTTTCGACATGACATCTTCCAGGATCATATAGAGACAGGGGACGATTACAAGAATGATAGATGTGGCGAAAACAATACCAAAGCCAAGGGATATGGCCATTGGAATCAGGTGATAGGCCTGGCTGGATGTTTCCAGTATAATGGGCGTAAGTCCGCCAAAAGTGGTTAATGTGGTTAAGGCGATCGGTCTGAAGCGCCGCAGTCCTGCCTCATGAATGGCGTCAAATGCAGATTGCTCCTTTCTTTTTTTATTGGCAAGATCGATCATGATCAACGAGTCGTTCAGCACTACTCCCGAAAGGGCAATAACCCCCATCAGACTGACCAGCGAAAGGTCATAGCCCAGCAGAATATGACCGATGACGGCACCGACAATGCCGAAGGGAATGGCGCCCATTACAATGAGAGGCTGAATATAACTACTGAAAGCGATAGCAAGGAGTGCATAGATTACAATCATGGCTAACGCAAAACTGCCCCACAATGCCTGGGTGGATTCACGCATTTCAGCCTGACTCCCTTCAAAGCTCCAGGTAATCCCGGGAAAATCTTCTCTGAGTTGAGGCAGCGTTTCTGTTTGTATGGATTCCAGCACACGGCCTACAGCATTGGATGGTTCCGCATCCATGCTAACTGATACTACTCTTCGGCCATCCCTTCGGTTAATACTGGTAAACGCTTCTCCCTCCTCAATACTTACGACATCAAGTAACGGGACCTCCATTCCGGTTGGGGCTTGAATAACCAGTTCCTCGAGGTTATAGATGTCTTTGCGCTGTTCCTTTGGCAGCTTGACACGCACCTCGATTTCATTGGTGCCACGAAGCTGACGCTTGGCAAGGGCTCCGTAAAAAGCATTCCGGAGTTTTTGGCCCACCATGGATGGAGTCAGTCCGAGTTTTCGACCTTCCGGAAGGAGGTTGAAATCAAATTGTGTTTTGCCGCGGTTGTAGTTGTCGTTTACATCCCGGGTTGCATCGTAAGACTCGACTTCATTCAAAAAAGACTGGCTCGCTTCCTCCAGAACATCAATATCAGAATGACTCAAATCAACACTGATATCCGGCAGGTAGCCTGTGGGGCCCCGTTCAGCGTCAAATGTAATTTGGTCAACTCCTTCAATATCCCCAATTTCATTTCGCCAGAGTTCTATGACGTCCTGGGCGGTCATGTCTCGTTCGTTGGGGGGCTTCATAACAATTTCAACGTCAATGAAACTCTGCCCCCGCACATTGGTTTTTATCCCGTCAGCTACGCGATCCAGGTTGTGCTCGTCGAACATGCGGTGAGTGGAGTTCGAAATTTCCCGGGCAACTTTAGCGGCTTGGTCAGGGGTGGTGCCTACGGGAAGAGATACTCCCGACTCTATTTCATCAGCTGCAACTTCAGGCATCATTACCATTCCCATATGGTCGCTGTATCCGTACCCTCCAACAACTATAAGCAGAGCAATAGCAGTGCTGAGTGTGATATATCGATATTGAAGACAGAGATCGAGAAAAGAACGATAGTAGGTGTCAATAAAATGGTTGAATCGCTGAGCAAAGGCTTGCTGCCAGCGATGCACTTGCTGGCCAATTTTAAATTTACTTTCCTTTTTGGAGCTGTGGGCCAGATGTGCCGGGAGAATGAAAAGAGCTTCCAGCAGAGAAACAGCAAGGACTACAATGACAACGGCAGGCAGGGGCCACCAATATTTTCCGGTAGTACCCGGAATGAAAAGAAGAGGTACGAAAGCAATGATATTGGTCAGAATGGCAAATGTTACGGGTTTGCTCATATCCCGTGCACCCGCTATGGCGGCCTCGAGGAAGTTTAGCCCTTGTTGCCGATATTCATAGACATTCTCGCCCACCACAATAGCATCATCCACTACAATACCAAGGACGACGAGAAAGCCAAACATCGAAATCATATTGATGCTCAGCCCGACCATAGGAAGGAAGAGTAATCCTCCTACAAAAGATATTGTCATCCCCATCATAACCCAGAACGCCAGTCGGTACTCAAGGAAAAGTGCCAAGATAAATAAGACAATGAGGATTGCAATGATCCCGTTTTCAGTTAGCAATGATAACCGATCCTCGTAGTCCTGGGCACTACTGCTGTCAATACGGTATTGTACGCCCGGCGGGAATCCACTTTCTGCCTCTTCAAGGATTGTTTGAACAGCAGAGGCTATATCGAGGGGCGATTGGTCACCGATTCTATAAATTTGCAGGTCAACAGTCGACTGCTGATTAAACTCACCGTGAAATCCTGTTTCTTCAAAACCATCAGTAATTTCGGCGAAGTCAGCTAATTGGATGGATCCTCCGGAGTCAGAGGAGACAACTTCAATATTTCCGAATTCCTCGGCCCACTGCTTGCGCTCCTGCATTCGTAAAAGGATTTCTCCGGCATTGGTTTCTACGGCACCCGCCGGTATATCCTCGCTTGACTGGCCAATCAGGTCGGCAATATCGCCTAACGTCAGATCATATTCGCGGAGCCGATTTCGGGGAATCTCCACATGAGTTACGTAATCCGGGACATTGCCAATTTCAACTTGCGTGATTTCCGGGTTGTTTAATAACTGGTCACGAATATTTTCCGCTAATTTTCGGAGTGTCCAGATATCGGTATCGCCATATAACCCGATAGTCATGACCTCCTGCTGGTTTGATTGGAGCCGCACTTCTGGTTCTTCAATATCGTCGGGGAAGGTCCGGATTCGGTTAACGGCTTGGTCAATGTCTTGAAAGGTCTGCATGCGGTCTGTGCCGGCAACCAGTTCAATCGTAACATCACCCGACCCCTCATTGGCGGTAGAGGTCACCTCTTTAATTCCATCTACACCTCTGATTGCTTCTTCAACCGGCCTCAAGATTCCCTGTTCAACTTCGGCCGGTGCTGCACCGGGATAGGTAACACTTACCTCGACGACATCCAGTTGATATTGGGGGAAGACCTCTTTTTGTATATTGAACATCGTCCAAATACCACCCCCCAAGAGAATGATCATCAAAAGATTGGCTGCGATGGGATTGCGAGCCATATAGGCTATAGCTCCGGTACGATCGCTTCCGTTGTTGTTATCTTTTTCAGCGTTGCTCATTTAATCAGAGCTTCTATTTGTTCTGTTTCTATTCTAACACTACTATTCAGCGGAGGTGGAATCGGACTCTTCCAGTCGGAGAGGTGCTCCCTCGGAGACGGTTGTCAGATTAGTTGTAACCACTTGATCCTGTTCGGTTAATCCGTCCGCAATATAGGCGTACTGTTCATCCCGGAATACGATATCCATATCTTTGATGCGCAGCTGCTGATTTTCCATAATCCAAACCGTATCGTCTGTACGAATGTAGTCGCGATTTAACCGGATAATATCGGTCAGTTCTTCGCCTTGTAATGTGGTTTCTACAAAAGAACCGATCATTAGTTTGGGTAAATTAGCATTGTCAGTATGGTAAGCTAATGGATCGGGGACCGAAATAAGTACGCGGGCGAGCCGGGTTTGTTCTGCAAGGGCTCCCATCATTTTGTCCAGATAGCCCTCCCGGTATTCCCCTTCTTCCCACGCTGTACGATTTCTTATCTTTACTTCTGATCCTTCTGACTCGCTGGTTTCGGAAAAGGTAAGCCAGCGGAGTTTGGATACCGGAACAGTAGCTTCAACCCAATATTCATCCAGCCCCACCAGGCGGCCGAGTTGTTCTCCGGCGGCAACCTGGGATCCAACATTTACATTTCGACTGAGAATATGAGCGTCAAAAGGAGCTCTGATCGTTGTTCTTTGTAATTCTGCTTCTGCCTGATCAACTGCTGCCTGAGCAGATTCTACGCTTGCTTTAACCGCATTAAGCTGAGGTTGTCGGAGAACTCGTGCTTCATTTTCTTCAGTTAGGGTATCGCCAAATATTCGGTATTCACTTTGAGCAGCTTCCTGGCGTCCCATTTCAAGGTTTAGGTCAGATTGGGCCTGACGCAATTCACTTTTTCGCTGCTGCAGGGTGTTTTTGTAATCCGTTGAATCGATTTGAAGCAGCACTTCTCCTTTATCCACATAACCCCCCGGCGTAAAAGAAGGAGAGCGTTCAATTACTTCGCCATTTACGCGGGGACTTAATATAATATCCTGTGTCGCCTCTACCGTACCCATGGCTTTAATTGTGGGATGAAAATCTCCCTGTTGAACTGAAGTAACATCCACAAGCATTGCTGTTTCCTGGGTGGCACCCGTTTGGGTGGCGGTAGGCTCCGTAGAAAAAATAAGAGTGGTAAGAGCTAAACCAGCAATGAGAATGATAAAACAGATTAAAAGCGTTTTTTTCCAGTTCATGCGGTCGTGATCTTATTTAGCAGGATACTGTATAAATTTAAACTCATGGGTTCTGCTATTTCAGAGAGAAGATGGTTACTTCCCAAAGAGAAATAGGCTTAATAACGTAAATAATAAATCTATAGGAATTTTGAAGTTCCACAATTATGATATATAGTCAAACATTTCCCTTCATATTCAGGAAGAAATTAAAAGGCAATTTTAGGGAAAATCGTTCAGTAAAGTCTATTTATGTCCAAATGGTCTATCTTAAATATTAAATATAATATGGAATAGCACTGGTATTGGATTGTACCTTAAACAGCTAAAGGAGAATCTATGTAACTAGTTAGAAGGTCTTTGTTAACTCTGTCACGTTATGTTGCAGACAGGGAAATACGTATTGCCTATTATTCCTCTGCTGCTACTTTTATTTTCGATTTTACCTTTACTTCCGTTTTAACAGAGTTTGCAATAAAACATTTTTCATGGGCCTGATGGTGCATATCGGCGGCCTCTTTTTCAGTGGGAGCGGAATCAGGATGGTATGTTACATGTGGATACAGCGTTACTTCCGTTATGGCAAGTGTGCCATTATTATCTTTCTCCATTTTTCCTGTGGCCTGATCCTCATACTCTTCGACTATAAATCCTCCTTTGGCTGCAATGGAAAGAAACCAAAGCATATGGCAACTTGATAGGGCAGCTACAAAAGCCTCCTCAGGATCTACAGCAGAAGAATCTGACAAGGGCGTTGGAACAACCTGTGGGGAAGAAGAAGCTCGGATGGTTTCTCCTCCATCAAAGTGCCATTTATGTGCTCGGGTATAGCGATTATCCGTAAATTTTTGTCCTTCTCGTGACCAGGATATGGTAGCGGTATATTGTGACATAGAAATATATTTAGGTATTTTCTGGATATGAAAGCGGGTATACGAAGTACTTTCTTATTAAGAATAATGATATTTTAGTTATTAAATATCTGGAAAGCAATTAGGCCGATAGGAGCGATTGGTACAAGGATTCTACTCCTTTTATATCCACAAAAAAATTTTAGATTAACTGCAATAATTGTAAGTACATATT